>JAFYMJ010000217.1 GCA_017556665.1 Bacteroidales bacterium | reverse complement strand
GAAATTCCTGCAACGGAGATTGAATCCTAATAAAGGACACAGATATTTGCCATATATAGTTGTTGTTATAGATGAGTTTGCAGACTTGCTAATGACTGCAGGAAAAGCAATAGAGGAGCCAATAGCAAGACTGGCACAGCTTGCCAGAGCAATTGGTATTCACCTTGTTATTGCAACTCAAAGACCTACAACATCTGTTATTACAGGTAACATTAAAGCCAATTTCCCTGCCCGTATTGCGTTTATGGTGCGTTCAAGTATAGATTCAAGAACAATCCTTGATCAGACAGGTGCAAACCAGCTGATTGGCCGTGGTGATATGTTAATATCAAATGGTGGGGACATTACCCGTGTACAGTGTGCATTTATAGACACAAAAGAGGTAGAGAAGATAGTTGAATTCATTTCAACCCAAAGGGGCTACACTACGGCACATTATTTGCCGGAATATGTTGGTGATGATGTTGAGGATGCTGGTGGTTCCGGAGTAGGAGAGGTTGATTTGAACAGGAGAGATTCATTGTTTGAGGATGCTGCAAAACTGGTTGTAATGCATCAGCAAGGCTCAACATCACTAATTCAGCGTAAAATGAATTTAGGATATAACAGAGCCGGAAGAATAATGGATCAGTTGGAGGTTGCCGGGATAGTAGGTCCTTTTGAAGGCTCTAAAGCCAGACAAGTACTGGTTTCTGATCTTACAGAACTGGATGCCCGTTTGGCAAACATTAGAGATTTGTATGGTTAAAAAAGCAATCATATTTTTTGTTTTTACAATATGTGCATTCAGTTTGTATGCACAGGAAAATTTTAGTGAATTTGTGAACCTTGTAAAAGAGGGGGCACAAGTTCACTTTTCTTTTAAACAGTCTAATTTTAACAGTGTACCACTTAACGGAGAAATTACAGTAAAAGGGACCTCTTTCAGACTTGAAATGTATAATGGCATTAAGGTTATAAATAATGGTGAGACTGAATGGTATGTAAATTCAGACAATACAGAGATTGTAATTTATACTCCAGAAAAAAACTCTTTGGATATAACCAGAAATCCTTTTGCATTTCTGGAGCAGGCCAAAGATATGTATACAATAAAAATGAGTGGCCCTGTAACAAATAAAAGCCCCCGTGTAATTACCTTAGTGGCAAAAAACGGGGTTACTTATACTATAGATATTGTTGCTTGTAAAAAGTTGGAAAGCAATTTTAATGCTCAGGAAACTTTCTGTCTGAATCCCGATTTATATCCCAATGCTATTGTTACAGATTTGAGGTAATGTCCATCCTTATTCTCCTTGCCATAGGATGAAGGTTATTGGATCTGTTCCCAAGATTTTTTACAAATCCCAGTCCATTTCCTTTATATGTAAGCAGCAGATACCCTTTAGGTTTGTCGGGAAAAAGCAACTGCTCTTTGGCCAGGAATTTTAGAGCCTCTTTTATATCTACCTCTACTGGGACAAGCTCCTTTGGAAGTGTATTGTTTTGTATTTGCTCAGAGATAAAATTCTGCAGAGCCAAATCTGCATAAGGGATATAATCCTTCCCCTTTTTGGTTGCAACGGCCACACCACTCAATACAACTTTCAGATGCTGTTCAATCTCTTTAATTGGTGTGTAAAGATGTTCTGGATATGCCTTTACAAGCTCCCCCATAACCTCTCCAACATACCCTTTCGGAACAAACGGACACCCTTTTTCAAAATGTCCCGTTCCCCCTTTCTTGTCCTTTCTTTTCTCTTTTCCCCTTCCCGACAATATCTCTTCATCTTTAGATTTTCTTACAATTGCCATATATTGGCCCTCTCCTTTAACAAGTCCTGGGACAAATTGCAGTCCACCTTTAGGAGTTGTAATTATTCCCCAATCTTTATCTGTTGGAACAGGGATAATCTGGGCTCCAAACTCTTGTTGAAGGAATAAGAGATTATCATCATTCTCATATTTGTTGTATGTGCAGGTAGAAAAGACAAGATATCCACCGGGAGCAAGTGAATCCCATATATCAGAGAGTATTCTTTGACTACGTGCAGCACACAACTTTACATTTTCCTGGCTCCACTCATTAATGGCATCTGAATCTTTTCTGAACATTCCTTCTCCAGAGCAAGGAGCATCTACAACTATAAGATTGAATCTGTGTTTTAGCTTGTGGAAGTCTGCTGGGTCATTGTTTGTTACAATGCAGTTGCTGTATCCCCACTTGGCTATATTGTCTGCCAATATAGTGCAGCGGTTTTTGATAACCTCGTTTGAAACAAGAATGGACTCATTGCCAAGCAACTGTAGCAGATGGGTAGATTTTCCCCCTGGTGCAGCACATAGGTCCAATGCCATAATGGCTTGCTCCCAAAAGTCAGGTTCCTGCTCTTTGATTGCATTTTTTACTATCTGCATATACATACTGCTGGCTTCCTGTACATAGTATGCTCCGCAATGGAATGCAGGATCAAGCGTAAATACAGGTCTCTCTTGCAAATAGTATCCGTTATTGCACCAAAGCACTCCGTTGGCAGAGGGAGCTTCTCCCATTTTAATTGGGTTTGTCCTCACCGACGTAATACTCTCACTTGAGTCTATTTTAGAAAAAAGTAGCTGCGAAACCTGCTCTGTGAGCGCTTCCGCAGCATATTCTTTAAATTTCTGTGGCAGATTCACCGTTTACAGATTTATATTGTATCTTTTCTTTAACTCCTCCAACATTTGAGGATCTACTTTTGAAGGATCAAACTGGCCGCTGAATGCCATACCCAACTGTTCGGTTATTTGATCTATCATCTCTTGAAGTTTGCTTCCAATCATCATTTTAATCATAAAAGGAAGCTCTGCTTCAAACTCAATATGGAATTCTGTGTTTGTTGAATCAATTGCATTAAAGAATGCAGCTACATTAAACGAAAACGGAGTGTTTCCATATTGTGAGTAACTTATACAGGAGAATGGGTATCTTTTGGCTACTTGCAGACCCATTTTGACACCTTGCACTTCTCCCTCAATTGTGTCTGCTGTTGCAATAACAGACTCTTTTTTGTCGGGAGGAAGAGCCATTGTAAAGTTACGCAAATCTGCGAATCCGTTATACAATACATAGGCAGGTTGAGGAACTTTTACAACTTTGCCTTTAATCTCTGTACTTGCCATGCTTTATTTACCCCACTCTTCTGGATTCAGTCTCCACTCTTTTAAAATGTCAAGCTCCTCTGCTTTAATGTAATTAGCCTCTGCAGCAGCCTCCAATAGAGCCTCGTAGTGGCTTAGAGTGTGAAGCTCAACGTTTGCATTCTCAAATGCTCTGATTGATTTGATAAAGTTGTATGTAAAGATTGCAACCATACCCAATACAATGGCACCAGATTTCTCCAATGCGCCAACTGCAGACAAGCTGCTGCCACCTGTAGAGATAAGATCCTCTACAACAACAACTCTTGCACCTGGAGCCAAATCGCCCTCTACTTGTGCACCTGTACCATGATCTTTTGGTTTAGGTCTTACATATACAAATGGTTTGTCAAGAACCTCAGCAACCATCATTCCAACTGCAATTGCACCAGTTGCAACACCTGCAATGACATCTACATCTTTAAAGTTCTTTTTAATGATCTCTACAAAAGCGTTATATACAACCTTGCGTGCTGCAGGATATGACAATACTTTTCTGTTATCGCAATAAATAGGAGATTTCCAGCCAGATGCCCAAGTGAAAGGGTTCTCTGGACTTAATTTTACAGCTTTAATATCTAACAGCTGTTTAGCAACAATTTTCTCTATAGATTCCATAATTCAAAATTACACTATATCTTTGTTTGCAAATATACAAAAATAGTTAGAAAAAATGTACAGCATCTACTTTAACAATAGAAAGTTAAGTGTTTGTCCCCTTAAGGAAAATACAAACTACAATTCAAATGCAGTAGTTTACTATAATTCTAATGATTTAAACACAAAACAGTTGCCAGAGTTTATGGAATCAAACCATAAAATTAATCTTTTGGTATTGCCTGTAGAGGAGAATAAGATTGATTGTGTTTTTGAAAAAATATGCTCTGAGTTCAATCAGATTAATGCTGGAGGAGGATTGGTGAGAAATTTGGCAGGAGAATATCTTTTGATATTCAGAAATGGCAAATGGGATCTTCCAAAGGGGAAACAGGAAGCTGGTGAGGATATAAAGGTTACAGCTGTTAGGGAAGTGGAGGAGGAGTGTGGCATAGATTCACTTGAATTGGGAAATCTTTTGTGTGTGACACACCACACCTACAGAATGAATGGTGAGTTTATGTTAAAGCACACATTCTGGTATAATATGGAATATAAAGGTGATGCAGCTCTAAAGCCTCAGACAGAGGAGGATATTGAAATGTGCAAATGGGTAAAGGGAGAGGAGATTGCAGAACTTGTAAAGGATACCTATCCATCAATAAAAAGAGTTTTTGAGGTTGCGGGACTATGAGATATACTCCAGATTTTATAACTCACCTCAATAAAGGTGAAATATTTGTCTTTGGCAGTAACCTTAAAGGGTTACATGGAGGTGGTGCCGCAAGATTGGCATATGAGAGATTTGGGGCAATATGGGGACAAGGAGTTGGATTACAAGGTAGTTGTTACGGCATTCCAACTATGCATGGAGGAGTAGATGCCATTAAACCATAT
>JAFYMJ010000216.1 GCA_017556665.1 Bacteroidales bacterium | reverse complement strand
CAGAAGAAAAGGATAGCAAAATCTGACACATCCAAGAAGAGGATTGTGTACTGTTTGCCTGAGGATGAGACCATAGTGTTAAAACTGCTGACTTGGTTGATGATACGGAAATATGATTGGTTCCTGTCTGATAATCTATACTCGTTTCGGCCCAATTATGGAGCAAAGGATGCATTAAGAAAGCTAACATCTGATCCAGAGATTTCTCAATACTACAGTTACAAACTGGATGTAAGGAATTACTTCAACTCAATAGATGTTAATCTGCTGCTTCCTGTGCTGAAACTACTGTTTGCAGATGATATTCCTTTATACAATTTCATAGCTTTACAGCTCTCTGATTCACGAGTTCTTGATGGAGCTAAGGTTGTGGAAGAGTCTAAGGGAGTAATGGCGGGAATGCCTTATGCAGTGTTCTTTGCAAATGTCTATCTCACCAGACTTGACCGTGAATTTGAAAAGATTCCTAATGTGGTCTATTGCAGATATTCAGATGATATTATCATCTTTGCAAAAGAGAAGGATACCTTGGATACAGCAAAGGAAAAATTGTTGAATATGCTTGCAGAATTGCGTTTGGAGGTTAATCCCGATAAGGTAGTTGAGACTGTTCCTTCACAACCTTGGACCTTCTTGGGATTTGAATGCAATGGGCAAGAGATTGATGTGAGCAAAGTTTCTGTCGGGAAGATAAAGGCAAAAATGCGTAGAAAGGCAAGGTCTCTTGACAGATGGAGGAGGGAAAAAGGTAAAGATGGTTGGATGGCAGCCAGAGCATTTATAAAACACTTTAACAGGAAACTGTACACATCAGAAAGCAATAGTGAAGTAAATTGGTCATGGTGGTACTTTCCAATGATTACAACAGAAAAATCATTGAAAGAAATTGATGCATATATGCAGGACTGTGTAAGATTTGTGGCCACGGGAAGCCGAACCAAATCACGTTTCAACTTTACCTATGACCAAATGAAAGAACTTGGCTTGCAGAGTTTGGTGAACAGATGGTTTGCATACAAGAAATCTTTATGTAACAATTAATGATTGACTAATATGAAAAACTTGATATTTCTATTAACTTGTTTGGCAGTGCTTATGTCCTGCAATAATCAGAATGGGACAAAAGAAACAGTTACACCTGTAAAAGATTCAATCAGCGTGAATGTAGACGTTGCTGCCGATACCACAGAATGTGAGTCAGCAGAAGATACAACCTATCGGGAAACACTTAATGACATCCGCTTTGAAGGTTGGACAATGAAGGAGTGGGTGGATAACGAATATATCCGTGAAGTCAGAAGATATATTGATGCATACAACAATGGAGAGATTTCTGATCCAGACCTTGATAAATACAAGGATTATATACAGGGTAAATTTGTCCTTGCAGATATTCAGCCATTCATATTAGGTGGTGTGGAAATTTACATTATATTCTATAATAATCCAGAAAAAACTTTCTCTTCGGTGGTTTATAGCACAGTTAATGAAGATACACGAACTGTCACCAATTATAGGTGCTATGGGTTGAAAAACGAAGACATAGACTTAGGTTTCAGTCAAGAGGATATTCTTCAGTTCTTAAAAGAAAGACCTGATCAGAAGTTGTGGTAAAATAGGCTGTTTATGTGGTTTACAGTAGTTTTCATACTCCTATTGTTGCTATGTGGTGGAATTCTTATTCCATCATGGTTTGACATGGATAAAGAGGAGAAACCTAAACGCATCAGACGCAGT
>JAFYMJ010000215.1 GCA_017556665.1 Bacteroidales bacterium | reverse complement strand
TATCCCGTTTAAATGAAGCCTTTAGGGTAGGTGATATGCACAAGACATATTGGGCAGTTGTATGTCAGAGACCAAAAGAGAATGAAAAGATGTTGGTGCATTATCTTACCAGAAACGAGAAACAGAATAAGGCATATGCATACACTCTTCCAAAGCCTGGTGCTAAAGAGGCAAAACTCAAATATAAGTTCTTAAAGTCTACAGAGAGATATTTTTTACTGGAGGTAGAACTATATACAGGCAGACACCATCAGATTAGAGTGCAGCTTGCCTCAATTGGGTGCATTATAAAGGGAGACCTAAAGTATGGTGCTCCCCGTTCTAATCCCGATGGAAGCATATCACTCCATTCACGCAGTATAAAGTTTGTGCACCCTGTAAAAAAAGAGGAGATGCTTGTAACTGCACCTCCTTTCTGTCCGGTTATGAAATCGTGTATCTAGTCTAATATCGCAAAGAGGATACATCTTCCCCTTCTTGTTGCATTTGTCTTATTTGAGAAGAAGAAACATTTATCTGTGGAGCGTCTATGCAGACTGCTCCATATTTTTTGCATAAATCTTCTATATCAGCTCCTTCTCTGGGATATACAATAATTTTGTACTTGCGGGCAATCTCTTCCCCTTTATGCCATTTGTGAAGTATTTCTATATTGTCTCCACCCATCAGAATAGCAAAATTTTTGTCGGGATGCAAAGAAGAGAGCTTCTCCAGTGTATTATATGTATATAGGGGAGGGGTAAGGTGAAACTCTATATCGCAAGCCTTGAATTTTTCCTCTTTGTCAGCCGACAAATTATTCTCACGATTGAGTTTTGCAACAACCCTCTCAAGGTCTTTCCACCTTTCCATTGGATCCTGAAGGTTGTGGCTCTCCTTTAATGGATTTTTTGGACTCAGAACAAACCAAACTTGCTCCACATATGGCAGATTTGCTACATATTTGGCCAAAGCAGCATGCCCAATATGGAATGGATTGAATGAGCCAAAATATAAAACAACAGTATTTTTATTTTCTGTAGCCATTTATTATGGAGAGTTATCTCAATTTGAATTCTTCTACAATCTTTTCGGCAGTAAGAAAAGCCTCATCCAATTTGTCGTTTATCAAAACAATATCAAATTTTGAAGCATAGGTCAACTCTTCCTCTGCTTTGGCTACTCTTCTCTCAATGGCCTCGGCAGAATCTGTGCCTCTGCCAATAAGTCTGTTTCTTAGCTCCTCTACAGATGGTGGTTGTATGAATACAGCCACTGCATTTTCTCCGTAAAGTTTTTTAAGATTCACTCCACCTTTCACATCAATGTCAAATACAATAATGTTCCCTTTTGCCCAGATTCTTTCTACCTCAGATTTTAGTGTTCCATAGTATGATCCGGCATAAACCTCTTCATATTCTACAAAGTGGTCTGCCTTTATTTTATTTTCAAATTCCTCTGTGGTAAAGAAATAATAATCTTTGCCATTTTCTTCTTTACCTCTTGGTGCTCTGGATGTTGCAGATATTGAAAACTCAAGGAAACTGTATTTTTCCAACAGATGATGTACTATTGTACTTTTGCCCGCTCCAGAGGGAGCAGAGAATATTATAACCTTTTTGTCCATACAATTGTTTTAGATTGCAAAAGTAACAATTTATTTATATTTTTGCGCACGATTTTAATAGAGGATATAAACTTAATACAAAATAACAAAATGGTATCTTACAAAGAATTAGGTTTGGTAAACACTAAAGAGATGTTTGCTAAAGCAATTGAGGGTGGTTACGCTATCCCTGCATTCAACTTCAATAACATGGAGCAAATGCAAGCTATTATCAAAGCTGCAGTTGAGACTAAATCTCCAGTTATTCTTCAAGTATCTAAAGGTGCTCGTCAATATGCTAATGCTACTCTTTTACGTTATATGGCTCAAGGTGCGGTTGAGTATGCAAAAGAGTTAGGTTGCGAGAAACCAGAGATTGTACTTCACTTGGATCATGGCGATACTTTTGAGACTTGCAAAAGCTGTATTGATTCAGGTTTCTCATCAGTAATGATTGACGGTTCTCACTTGCCATATGAGGAGAACGTTGCTCTAACTAAAAAAGTTGTAGAGTACGCACATCAATTTGATGTAACAGTAGAGGGTGAGTTAGGAGTTCTTGCTGGTGTTGAGGATGAGGTATCTTCTGATCACCACACTTATACTAACCCAGAAGAGGTAATTGATTTTGCAACACGTACAGGTTGTGATTCATTGGCTATCTCAATTGGTACTTCTCACGGTGCTTACAAATTCACTCCAGAGCAATGTACTATTGATCCTCAAACTGGTAAAATGATTCCTCCTCCACTAGC
>JAFYMJ010000214.1 GCA_017556665.1 Bacteroidales bacterium | reverse complement strand
GGCTTTGGGGCAGAGAGCTATAATCTTTTGGCATCCCATATAGATATAATCACTAAAGAACCAAATTTTAAGGAGTTTGAGAGTAAACTTGGTGTAAGTAACTTTATGGTAAGTGGTTATGCTTCAGCCCCAATAAAAAAAGATAAATTGGCTTTTGAGGTTGTAGCCAGGGTTTCTCCCATACCTTTGTGGTATGAAATAGGTAAAGGTATGTTGGAAGATAAGTCTCAATATTTTAAAAATTTAAAGGCTGGCGTATATGATATTTATGGCAAGTTGACGTATAAGCATAGTAATGTTCATACTATCAATTCCTCAATCTTCTACAGTTTGGACAAATTTGGCTATGGAGATATGGATGTTAGCTCATTTGATAGAATGGATTGGCATAATATTGTAGGGAATATTGAGTGGTTATGCAATATATCCCCAAAATGGAGCGTAAAAACAAATATTTCATATAATAATTATAAGAGTAGCCAGACACAAGAGCGGGTACTTGATGATATTTACAATAAACTTTTAATAAAATCAAGTATAGAGGAAATTTCAATAAATTCGTCATTCAAATACCTTATATCAGACAAGTTTGATTTAAAAATAGGAGTAAGGGGAACAAGGAGCACTTTTAATCCAGGATCTTCACAAGTTTATAAATCGATACCAACAGCTAATAATGATGTCAATAACAAGACAAAAAATTATTTATTAAATCTCTATTCAGAACTAAAATACAATAATAAAGACAAATTTAGATTTTCACTATCAGTAAGAGGGAGTTATTTTGTAGGCGAGAAGGGTGGATCTGACCAATATAATGGTATAGATCCAGAGATTAGTTTAAGTGCTGGCGTCAAACTGACAAGATGGATGGGTATTGAAGCAACGTTTGATAAATTGGTTCAGTATTATCATACATTAGAGGGTATACCTTTGGGATGGTCTATGGATATGATTGTACCTAGTTCCCAGAAGATCCATCCAGAGAGAGGAATCCAGTATTATGGAGGCTTATACTTTAAAATAGCACAGGATCATAGATTTTCAGTTGGGGCTTACTATAAGAAGATGGAAAATCTTATTTATTTTGAGAAAGCGAGTGAGTTTTTTAACCAGAGTATGAGTGGCTGGAAGGAGTTTATAAAAATAGGAGAAGGCAATAGTGAGGGGGTAGAGTTTTTATATCAAAAGAGTGGCAAACGTTTAAACTATAAGATAGCCTATACGCTCTCCAAAACTACCCGATTATTTCCAGAGTTAAATAGAGGAAAGGAATTTAGAGCAAAATTTGACAGACCACATGTGTTGAATGCAACAGCAGATTATTTGTTTTACACAAAAGGAGCTAAGGAATATGGAGCAAATGTATTGATTAGCTATCAGAGTGGTAATATGGAGAGTGTAAAATCAGGCACATATCCAAGCCAAATTCCGGGTTTTGATATTTCTTTGGATTACTATAGTGGATTTAATAATAAACGTTTAGAGGATTATATGAGAGTTGATGTGGGTGCGTATGCCAAATGGAAAAGGCCAAGAGTTACCCATAATCTTCAGTTGGGAATTTATAACCTTACAAATAAACATAATATATTTAGCCTATACTATGATTCGGATGAGGATGAGTGGAAGAAAGTATATCTATTTCCTATACTTCCAAGTATAAGTTACAGCGTTGAATTCTAGATAGTGAGTGTTAAGCTTTTAGAGAGCATTCAATCAAATGATTGAGTGCTCTTTTTTTGTATATCTGGATGTAATCAATACGTATTATTTTCATTCAGAGTTTACTACCCCTGATTTTATTATAAAGCCAATCCTCCGAAAGAGCCACCATTTTGCTCCGCAAAACGGTCCCCCACGTCTGCGTGGACCAAGACTTTCGGAGAATTGCTTTATAATAAAGCAGCATTAAACTAAAATCGTTGGTGCGGGGAAATCTTACTACGTTGCATAAATTAAGGATTGAGTGCGCTATCGTGTAGTTTACGATATGGGGTTGCGCACCTGATATAGGCTACAGTACGCTATAATCGATAATCAGTGCGCCATTGATTTTGATGCTGATTCTATGGCTGAGGAGCGGACTAACAAGGCCACCAGGCGCATACAGCGAGAGCTGTGAACTCAGAGGTGTGGATGCTTAAAAACCACTGATATTTTGTATATTTGCACCCTATTAATCTAAAATTCTATGAATAAGAGCGTAAGACTGTTACTACTTGTAGTTTTTTCTTTGATTGCCACTTCTTTTTCTCTTGGTGCTCAGGAGAGTGTCAACAAGTATAATGTAGACCAGAGAGGTCTGAACAGGTCTGTTTATAAGGGTGATTCTCTTCTAAACAGCTATACTGTATTCAAACCTATTGTAATCTTAAAAGGCAGATATGAACTTTTAACTCAAAATGGAGAATCTAAATTTTCTTTAAAGAATGCCAGGTTAGGAGCAACTGGTACTATAAACAAGTATCTTTCTTACTATTTTCTTGCAGAGTTTGCTGGAAGTGGTGGTGCCACTCTTTTGGACTTTTTTGTTACTGTTAAGCCTCATAAAAGACTCTCTTTTAATATTGGCCAGTATCCGTTAATTATATTCAATTCTTATCTTATCTCTCCAGTTTTGCTCGATTTTGCAAGTGCAACATTTATGGGGCAATATGTAGGTGTGAGCAGAGATATTGGATTAACAGCCACTTATACCATTAAAGAGAAAGGAATGCCTATTACAATTGATGCTACTGTTATGAATGGTTCAGGCTTGAACAACTATAAATGGACAAACTCTGTAGCATATGGTGGAAAATTGTCATTTGGCTCGTTGGCAAAAGGTTTCAGAACAACAGCAAAAGCTTATAAAACCAAAATCCAGAATGACCATTTCCTTTTCTTTGGAGCAGATTTAAGATATAAGGCAAAACAGTATAAAATTGAGGCTGAGATGATGGAGAAGTATAACCTTGATACAAAGAAGTATCTTTCTATGGCTTATATTGAGGGTCTGTACAGTATTCCGTTAAAATGTAAAGCCTTAAAATCTATAGATCCTGTTTTTAGATGGGATGCTATGGGATATGATATTTCCAAGGAGGGATTTGGTGTTAACCGTATAAGTACTGGTGCAAGCCTTGTGTTTAATACAGGTCCGTTCTATACTTTGTTAAGACTAAATTATGATCACTATTTTAATACATCATATCAGTTTCCAGAATTTACAACCCCTGCAGCAAATGCCAATATGTTAACTCTGGAGTTGATGGTTGCTTTTTAGAACAGAAATTAGATAAGTTAGAAATATGAAAAAGACAAATAGAGTATTATACATCTTGGTGTCAGTTCTTTTGATTCCGTTTATTGCTTATGCGCAAGAGAATGGAGACCAAAAGCATGCAGAGTATAAGTTTACAACAAAAGGACTAGTAAGAAATGTGTATGAAAATGACTCTTTGGTAAAGAGTATAAATGTCCTTAAACCAATTCTTATTTTTAAATCAAAATATGAGGTTGATACAGAGAATGGTGATTCAAGATTTACCATAAGAAATGCCAGAGTTGGTATTCAGGGAAATCTTAGCAGAATATTTTCGTATAAATTTATGGTAGATTTGTCGGCCGACGGAAAATTTCAAGTTCTTGATTTGTATGCGGGGATAAAAGTTTCCAACAGAGTAGAGTTTAAGGTGGGACAAGGGGGAATTCCACTATTCAATTCATATACTATTAGCCCAAATTCCATAGATTATGTAAACAGACCTTTTGTTGGTAAATACTTTAATTCTTCCAGAGATATTGGTGTTACTGCAAGTTTTAAACTTAAAAAGAATGGCTTCCCTATAGCATTGGATGCTGGTATTTACAATGGAGATGGAATAAATAATCCAAAATGGACTACCTCTTTTGCATATGGTGGAAGAATTTTGTTTGGTGGTATGAAGGGATGGAGAACTACTGCAAAGTTCTATAGAACAAAGAATGATGATTTGAACAATTATTTCATATGGGGTGCAGATCTAAGATATGAGGCTGATTCATACAAAATTGAGGCTGAGTATATGAATAAATATAATAACAGTCATGATTCGTCGGTTGAGCCATATAAATCTTTATCTGCAATGTATATTCAGGGTTTGTACAAAATTGCTTTGAATTCTGTGGCTGTAAAACGTCTTGAACCTTGCTTAAGATGGGACGGAATTGGTTATGATATCTTTAATAAAGGATTGGGTTGCAATAGGGCAACTGCCGGATTGAATCTTGTATTCAATACAAATGCATTCCTTACACTTGTAAGATTGAATTATGAGCATTATTTCAATAATTCAAAAGATATGTCAAAGGTATTCACAACAGATTATCATAATGACAGCAAACTCTCTTTAGAGGTATTGTTGGTTTTCTAGAATGCCTTTAGGATTTTATGATGGAGTTGGATGGTGATGAAATGCAGAAAAGAGAATTAAATGGGAATATAAAAGAGAGGTTGGCCATTGGGCCAACCTCTCTGTATTTTTAGATAGGCAATTATGCCAATTTGTGAATTGCCAAACCACTTTGTAGTTTTGGTTCAAACCAAGTTGTTTTTGGTGGCATAATGTTACCAGTATCTGCAATATCAATCAATTGTTTCATTGAAACAGGATATAGTGCAAATGCTGCTACCATCTCACCACTGTCAACTCTTTTCTTAAGTTCTCCCAAACCTCTGATACCGCCTACAAAGTCTATTCTCTTTGATGTTCTAAGGTCTTTAATATCCAACAATTTGTCAAATACTAAGTTAGACAGCACAGTAACATCCAATACTCCAATTGGGTCTGCATCGTTGTATGTTCCCTCTTTAGCTTGTAAAGAGTACCAGTTGCCACCCATGTACATAGAGAAGTTATGTAGTGCATTAGGGGTATAAATCTCGCTACCCTCATTTTTAACCACAAAATCTTCCTCCAATTTTGCAATGAACTGCTCTGGTGTAAGGCCATTAAGATCTTTAACAACGCGGTTATAATCTATAATTTTAAGGTGGCTTTCAGGGAATACAACAGCCATAAAGTAGTTGTACTCTTCCTCTCCAGTGTGGTTTGGATTATTCTCTTTTTTCTCTAGACCAACTCTTGCTGCAGCAGCTGTTCTGTGGTGTCCATCAGCTACATAGAATGCAGGAATAGTGGCAAAGATTTCTGTGATTTTATCTATATCTTCTTGATTGTCTATAACCCAGAATTTGTGGCCAAATCCATCTACAGGTGCAATATAATCGTATTCAACAGGTTTGCTGCTGATTGTTTTTTCTACAATTGCATTAATTTGGCTGTTGTCGGGATAAGCAAAGAAAACAGGCTCTATATTGGCATTCTGATTTCTTACGTGAATCATTCTGTCATCCTCTTTATCTTTGCGGGTAAGCTCATGTTTTTTAATCTTACCTGTAAGGTAATCCTCAACATTGGCACATACTACCAAACCGTATTGGGTTCTTTCACCCATAGTTTGTGCATACACGTAGTAGTACTCTTTTGGATCTTGTACCAACCAATTGTTCTCTTGCCATTTCTTGAAGTTTTCAATGGCTTTGTTATAAACTGGTTCTGAGTGCTCGTCGGCTATAGGATCAAAGTCTATCTCTGGTTTAATTATATGAAGTAAAGATTTTTCTCCAGCCTCAGCTTTTGCCTCTACTGAGTTAAGTACATCGTATGGGCGAGATGCTACCTCATGTGCAATCTCTTTTGGTGGGCGTATAGCTGCAAAAGGTTTAACTTTTACCATAATCTTATATTTTACTCTTATTTGTTAACTTGAAATCTTTTGTTTCCTGTTGTAAAGAAATCTACAATCTGGTTAGCAGCTGCCAAACCTGCATTTACGTTTGCCTCTGCAGTCTCTGCACCCATCTTTTTAGGTGTGCCATATACTCGTTTGCCAAACTCTTCTGCTATTGCTGCATGATTTGCTGTAGCAACATCTGTAATGTATTTAAGATCTTCTCTCTCTCTTAATACTTTAATTAGCTCTTCCTCGTTTATAACCTCTTTTCTTGCAGTATTTACAAGACATCCACCTTTTGGCATTCTTGATAACAAGTTGTATCCAATTGAATTCTTGGTTTGCTCTGTTGCAGGAATATGTAGAGATATAAAATGAGATTTCTCATATAGCTCTTCCAATGTTTTGGCAACTATAACACCCTCTGCTTCCATAGCTTCTGTTGGTACAAATGGATCAAAGGCCATAATGTTCATACCAAAACCTCTTGCGTGAGAAGCAACAAGTCTACCTACATTACCATATGCTTGGATTCCTAATGTCTTACCTTTAAGCTCAGATCCTGTACCTGGGGTAAGCTGGTTTCTGCTCATATAAATCATAAAGCATAGTGCCAACTCTGCAACTGCATTCGAATTTTGGCCAGGAGTATTCATTGCAACAATTCCTTTTTCTGTACATGCTGCAAGATCAAGATTATCAAAACCGGCACCAGCTCTAACAACAATTTTTAGATTTTTGGCTGCCTCTACAACCTCTCTTGTAACTTTGTCTGAGCGAACAATAAGTGCATCTGCATCTGCAACAGCTGCAAGCAATTCATCTGCCGATGTGTATTTCTCTAAGGTTGCAAACTCATAACCTGCACCTTCTACAATTTTTCTGATTCCGTCAACTGCCACTTTTGAGAATGGCTTTTCTGTTGCTATTAAAACTTTCATATCTGTATATTTTATTTGTGAAGGTTCTCAAACTCTTGCATGCATGCTACCAATGCCTCTACAGCCTCAACTGGACATGCATTGTAAATAGATGCTCTAAATCCACCAACTGAACGGTGACCTTTAATACCTACCATACCTTTGCCTTTTGCAAATGTCAT
>JAFYMJ010000213.1 GCA_017556665.1 Bacteroidales bacterium | reverse complement strand
ATACCTTGATCTTTAAGATTTATATACAAATATTGTACAGATCCTAGTGGCATAAATTCAATAGTTTTCCAAGCAGGAGCATACTTGTCGTTGATATACTTTTTATGGTGAGCTCTTAATACAGGATTATGTTTAAGTAATTCAGTCGTGTAATTTTGTACAATATCTTTGACATGCTTATGGTTTACAATGCTTGTATCTGCAAACCATGTAGGACTGTCGGGATATTGATTGGAAACAATATATATAAGCTTAGTCCTCAGATTTATTTCAATACGGGAAATATATTTAAGGATGATATTTTTAAGCTGATAATCAAAGTAGTACAAATCTACAGCATCTTTAAAGGATGCCCCCTCAATGAACTCATGCAATCTGTTTTTGCATTTGTTGTCTCTCTCAAAAGGATACCAATAAAATCCTAAACGGTAGTAACCAACATCCAGCAAAATTTCTTTTGCTTTCACCTCATCTTCAATATCCATTCCTCTCGAACGCAACAACTCAATCTGTTGGTCAACTGTAGTAGCTCTCCCTGCCATAAATTACTTTTTTTGTAAAGTTAGGATAATTTTTCTACACTCTGAATTACAAAGAGAGATTATCACTAAACCAATGAACAGGTCGCCTTATTTAGATTCACAGAAGAATCGTTAAATAAAAATGTGGTGCAAATGTGGTGCAAGAAAAAAGAAAAATCCTCCCAGAAGTAATTCTGAGAGGATTTCTGTACCCAGAGCCGGGGTCGAACCGGCACGGATTGCTCCACTGGTGTTTGAGACCAGCGCGTCTACCGATTCCGCCATCTGGGCTTCAACTCCCTACGCTTTTAATGCGTTTGGGAGTGCAAATATAATAACTTTTATTAAAACCCCAAATTTTAATAATTAAAAGTAATATCTTTCTTAATATCTGGGTGCAAACTGTTGAACACAGGACATGTTCTTGCAGCCGATTCAATAACACGTTTTTGTTGGTCTGTATAATTGTTACCCTTTGGGAATGTGATGTTTATCTTAAGTTCCACTACCCTTCTTGGATTTGTACCCATAATCTTCTCTGTCTCAATTACAGTGCCATCAATATTGTAACCATATGCAGACGAAGAAATTCCCATAATGGTAAGCATACAACTGCCAAGAGATGTAGCCAACAAATCTGTAGGAGAAAATGCCTCTCCTTTACCGTTATTGTCTAGAGGTGCGTCAGTTATTATTTTATTACCAGATTGTAGGTGCTCTGCCTCTGTTCTCAAACCACCTAAATAAACGGTTCTCATCTTTGTCATAATACTATATATTAAAAAGTTTTTTTCTCTCTTTTTTCTCTACAATCTCTGCCAACAGGGTTGCCGATGTACAACTGTTTACCTTTACAGTTACATAATCGCCAATTTTATGCCCCTTGCCATCAAACACACACACTTTATTTTGCTGAGTCCTTCCAATAAGCTGATTCTTGTCTCTTTTTGATGTACCCTCAATAAGCACTTCATACTCTTTCCCCAAACATTTCTGATTAGCCTCAAGAGCCAAAGAATTCTGCAACTCAATAATCTCATTAAGTCTTCTTGTCTTCTCCTCAAGAGGTACATCGTCGGTGAAGTGTCTCCAAGCCTTTGTGTTTGGTCTCATGGAGTACTGGAACATAAAGGCCGAGTCATATCTTACCTCTTTCATAATTGAAAGTGTATCCATATGGTCCTCAAGAGTCTCACCACAGAAACCTGCAATAATATCTGTACTTATGGCACAATCTGGAAGAATTTCTCTAATTTTTTGAACCCTTTCAAGATATTTTGCCCTATCATACTTTCTGTTCATTTTCTCAAGCATCACATCACTTCCAGATTGTACAGGCAAATGGATGTGGTTACAGATATTAGGATACATTGCCATAGTGTACAACACCCCATTACCCATATCCTTTGGATGCGATGTAGAAAATCTGACTCTTAATTCAGGGCTTATAAGTGCAACAAGTTCAAGCAGTTGGGCAAAATTAACCTCTTCTGATGGATTCTCCTT
>JAFYMJ010000212.1 GCA_017556665.1 Bacteroidales bacterium | reverse complement strand
TAGTTGACCAAAGATATAAATTCTATTAGAATTGACGGCTTAGGCCAATGACAATACAGACAAGAAGAGGGTGACCCAACAAAAAGGTCACTCTCTTTTGCTTTCATATACCCTCCCTCTCATCCACAGACAAGGACTGAAAAATGACCTTAGGTATGGCTGGTAATCTATTCCATCTGAACCATAATTTCCTAACTCACAAATGCCCCAGTTTGTCTACTAAGAGGCATTTGTTCAAACACACGGAAATTTATGGTCCATCTGAAATGATTACTTACGCCCCTGAAGGATATTTTTCAGTCCTTGTCTGCTCCTGTACGATTGTGTACTTGTAAATGTTGTATCATTAATCTAATATGTTTGGGTGTATAGCTTTAGGATAATTGGCAGGTGATCACTTACCCCACCTAAATATTTGGGGCCTTGTGATGTCCTTTTTATTTTATATCCAAGATATGTTTTGTCTTGAGTAAGGAGATGGGGAGGCGAGAATATATTCATACTTGCTTTATTGCAATATATCCACTGGGAGTAGTTGCAAACAGTGGAATCTGAATAGAGTTTGTGGTTTACCATAAACTGGTCAATAATGCTCCATTGTGCCTTATACTTGTGTGTACCAGTGTTTTTATGTTCTTTAGAATAGATATGTGCAAGATTTATAAACTTGTTCAGGTTTAAAACTGGTGCAGAGTCTGGAGTATCATTGAAATCTCCCATAAGTATGATGTTTGCATTTGTATTATACAGCAGTATTGAGTCTGTAATCTTCCTGAGTGTATTTGATGCAATCATCCTTTTGGGCAGAGAGGCTTTGTCTCCACCCATTTTGGATGGCCAGTGATTTACAAGAACATGTAAGGTATCCAGATTATTGACGCACCCTTTTGCGTAGAGAATAAGTCTGGTTTTTAGAGTCTCTTTTTTAGTGGTATCAGAAAATAGAGGAAAAAATTTTGTCTCTATTGGCCTGAATATCTCTTTTCTGTACAGCAAGGCAACATCTATCCCTCTTTTGTCGGGAGAATCATTATGAATAATTCCATAGCCTATTCTGGCAAGTGGGGTGTTTTGGGTAAGCTGATTAAGGACAAAGTAATTTTCAACTTCACATACTCCAATAATTGCCGGAAAACAGCTGTACTCCTCTTTTGCAAGCATAATGACTTTTGCAATATCATCCCTTTTCTTCTCAAATTTTTTCCAGTTCCAGAATTTGATCTCATTTGGTGGAAAAGGGTCAAAATAATTCTCCAAATTCCAGAACATGAGCATAATCAATAGAGTCTCTTTCATTTTTTTGCCAATATTATGAGAATTTTAAGACATAACTTTGCACTAGCGTAAAATTTACTCTATTTTTGCACCCTCAAAATTAAAATATTAGTATAATGGCACTTAGATGTGGAATAGTAGGCCTACCAAATGTAGGAAAATCAACTCTTTTTAATTGTATCAGTTCGGGAAAAGCACAATCTGCAAATTTCCCATTTTGTACTATTGAGCCAAATATTGGTTCTACAATTGTTCCCGATGACAGATTGGAAGTTTTGGAGAAGATTGTAAAGCCTAACAGAGTGGTCCCAGCTACTGTTGAGATAGTTGATATTGCAGGTTTGGTAAAAGGTGCCAGCAAAGGAGAGGGACTTGGAAACCAATTCTTGGCAAACATTAGAGAGACAGATGCAATTCTGCATGTGTTAAGATGTTTTGATGATCCTAATATTGTTCACGTTGATGGAGTTGTTAATCCTGTAAGAGATAAAGAGATTATTGATACAGAGTTGCAGTTGAAAGACTTGGAGACTGTAGAGAGCAGAATTTCAAAAGTTCAGAAACAGGCTTTGACCGGTGGAGACAAGACTGCAAAGAAACTTTACGATATTTTGGTAAAATATAAAGAGGTTTTGGAGCAAGGCAAATCTGCCCGTACTGTTACCTTTGACAATGCAGAGGATGCAAAATTGGCAAAAGAGCTGTATCTGCTTACAAACAAACCGGTGATGTATGTTTGTAATGTGGATGAGGCAAGTGCAAAAGATGGAAACAGCTATGTTGAGCAAGTAAGAGAGGCGGTTAAGGATGAGGGAGCCCAAATTCTTGTAATTGCGGCAAAGATTGAGTCAGAGATTGCTGAGCTTGAAAGTTATGAGGAGAGACAAATGTTTCTGGAGGAGATTGGACTTGAGAAATCTGGTGTTGTAAGACTTATCAGACATGCATATGCATTGTTGAATCTTGAGACATATTTTACAGCTGGTGTACAAGAGGTGAGAGCATGGACATACAATAAGGGTGACAAAGCCCCTGCAGCAGCTGGTGTAATCCATTCAGACTTTGAGAAAGGCTTTATCAGAGCAGAGGTTATAAAGTATGAGGATTATGTTAAATTTGGTTCTGAGGCTGCTTGTAGAGCTGCAGGAAAGCTTGGAGTTGAGGGTAAGGAATATGTTGTTCAGGATGGTGACATTATGCACTTCTTGTTTAATGTATAGCACAATTTTTAGAGATATATTGTCAATGGAGCTGATCTTTGGTCAGCTCTTTTTTTGGGGTTACTAAAAAGGATTTTAAACTGTTATAATATTATAAAATTGCTAACTTTGTGTTTTACATAAAAAAATAACCATATATGAAACAATATCTTACCCTCCTAAAAACCATTATGGATCAGGGAGTTGTAAAACAGGATAGAACAGGCACAGGTACCAAGAGCATTTTTGGGTATCAGATGAGATTTAATCTTAATGATGGTTTCCCATTGCTTACAACAAAGAAGGTGCATTTAAAATCTATAATTTATGAACTGTTATGGTTTATAAATGGTGATACCAATATAAAATTTTTGAATGACAATGGCGTTACCATTTGGGATGAGTGGGCAGATGAAAATGGAGATTTGGGTCCGGTATATGGAGCACAATGGAGACACTGGAAGACAGCCGATGGAGGAGAGATTGACCAGTTGGCAAATTTAATGAAACAGCTAAAAGAGAATCCCGATTCTCGCAGACATATCATCTCTGCGTGGAATGTGGCACACGTAGATAAGATGGCTTTACCTCCTTGCCACTCTTTGTTCCAGTTTTATGTTGCTAATAACAAACTTTCTTGTCAGCTGTATCAAAGAAGTGCAGACACTTTCTTGGGAGTCCCTTTCAATATTGCATCCTATGCATTGTTCACAATGATGATTGCTAAGATTTGTGGTTATGAACTGGGTGATTTTGTCCACACATTGGGCGATGCACATATCTATCTGAATCACGTTGATCAGGTTAATCTGCAATTGTCAAGAGAGCCAAGAGAGTTGCCAAGAATGTTGATTCATGGCAATCAGAAAGATATCTTCAGCTTTAAATATGAAGATTTTGAGTTAGTGGACTATAATCCACATCCAGGTATAAAAGCCCCTATTGCTGTTTAAAATTAAGGTTATGCTTTCACTAATTGTTGCTGTTGCACAGAATAATGCCATTGGTAGAAACAATGAGTTGTTATGGCATATTTCTGAGGATTTGAAATATTTTAAAAGTGTTACTACCGGTCATCCCGTAATAATGGGAAGAAAGACTTATGAGTCTATAGGAAGACCTCTTCCTGGACGCAGAAATGTAGTTTTAACCAGGGGAGAGATTGAGTCTCCAGAGATTAAAAACCCTCAAACTACATCTTTTGAAGTAGTGCATACTTTGGATCAGGTGTATGAGATAGCAAAAGGTGAGGGGGAGTTCTTTATTATGGGTGGCGGTATGCTTTACAACCAGTCGTTTGACAAGGCAGACAAGCTTTATATAACCCATATATATGCAGAGGCAGAGAATGCAGATACATTTTTCCCAGAGATAGACCCAAAAATGTGGGTTGTAGAAAAAGAAGGGGAGATGTTGCATGACCAGGAGAATGATATAGATTTCAAGTTTGTAGTTTATACAAGGGCAAAATAAATTTGACATATAAAACAGAGAGGAATGGCAAATAGAGACGGATTCGCAAGTAGCTTTGGTGTTTTGGTTGCAATGGCAGGTTCTGCTGTTGGTTTGGGTAATTTGTGGAGATTCCCGTATTTGGTTGGTACCAATGGAGGAGCAGCCTTTATAGTAATATACTTGGCTATTGTGTTCCTTTTGGCTATTCCTATTATGTATGCAGAGTTTGTAATAGGAAGAAGAGCCCAGACAGATGTATTTGGAGCTTTCAAGAAATTGGCTCCAGGTTCAAAATGGGGAATAATTGGGATAATATCTATTGTGTGTTGTACAATAATTTTAGGATTCTATGTTGTTGTAGGGGGCTGGACAATAGATTACATGGTTAAGGCATGTATGCAGCAGTTCTCTTCTGCAAACGCAGACTTTACACAGATGTTTGCAAGTAGCGTTCAGTCAAGCTACTCTCCCCTAATTTATATGCTTGTGTTTACTTTATTGTCGGGAGGAGTATTGTTGGCTGGGGTAAAGGATGGTATAGAGAAGTATTCAAAAATCCTTATGCCGGCACTTTTTATAATAGTTGTAATATTGGCAATCCGTTCGGTTACTTTGCCAAACAGTGGTGCAGGTGTTGAGTTTATGTTCAAGCCAGATTTTTCTAAAGTAACAACAGATACATTCCTCGATGCATTGGGACAGGCGTTCTTTTCCCTTAGTGTTGGTTTTGGAATTATATTCACATATGCATCGTATGTAAACAGGAAAGAGAGTATAATAAAGATGTCGGCGCAGACAGCCATTGCAGATACCTTGTTTGCCATTTTGGCTGGAGTGGCAATAATGCCAGCGGTGTTTGCATTTGGTCTGGAGCCAGGGCAGGGACCAGGACTGTTATTTGTTACAATACCGTATATATTTTCACAACTGCCATTAGGAAGTGTTTTGGCTGTTTTGTTTTTCTTTGTACTGTTTGTAGCTGCCATAACATCATCCATTTCTCTTCTGGAAGTTGTGGTTGCATACCTTATAGAGGAGTTTAAACTAAAAAGAAGGAATGCTGTAATTACTGTAGTCCTGGTTGTTACATTAATTGGTGTATTCTGCTCACTGTCACAGGGAGTTCTATCTGATGTAAAGATATTTGGATTGAATATCTTTGATTTGCTTGATTATACCTCTGCAAATATACTTATTCCATTGGGTGCTATGCTTATTGTCCTTTTTGCAGGTTGGAGAATGAGCAAAGCAGATTTTATTGATGAGATAACCAGTGGAGGAGAGAGAAAGGTAAAATCTTGGTACTTGACGGTAATTTTAATGTCAATTAAATATCTTGCACCTGTTGTTATAGGTGTAATTATGGTAAGAGGGTTATTCTTTTAGAATTCAACATTTATTTTATGGGAAAAAGAGAAGGATTTGCAAGCTCCTTTGGGGTGCTTGTGGCTATGGCTGGTTCGGCTGTAGGTTTGGGAAACTTATGGAGATTTCCTTATTTGGTAGGGACAAATGGTGGAGCTGCATTTATAATTATATACTTGGCGTGTGTGCTTGTGCTGGCATTGCCAATAATGTATTCAGAATTTATAATTGGGCGCAGGAGCCAGTCAAATGTATTTGGTGCATACAAGAAGTTGGCACCAGATTCAAAGTGGTGTAATGTGGGTTTCATATATGTTCTTTGCTCCATTACAATCATCTCTTTTTATTCTGTTGTGGGGGGCTGGACAATAGATTATTTTGTAAAGGCTGCAACTTTTCAGTTTTCATCTGCTTCTGCAGACCAGTTGAGTGGAATGTTTGCAAATACTGTAACATCTACAGCATCCCCTCTTGTATATATGCTGGTATTTTTGGGGATAACAGCACTTATAGTATTGGCCGGTGTAAAGAATGGAATTGAGAAGTACTCAAAAATTATGATGCCCTTGCTTTTTATCCTGGTTATTGTAATTGCCATAAGATCTGTAACATTGGAGAACTCCTATGCAGGCATTGAGTTCCTGTTCAAACCAGATTTTTCAAAGATTACTGCACAAACCTTCTTGGATGCACTGGGACAGGCATTCTTCTCATTAAGTGTTGGCTCTGGCTCTATACTTACATACGCATCTTATGTTAGCAGAAAAGAGAATATTGTAAAGTTGTCTGCACAGACTGCTATCTCCGATACCATGTTTGCCATTGTTGCAGGTGTAGCCATAATGCCTGCTGTATTTGCCTTTGGAATTTCTCCAAGCGAGGGGCCAGGGTTGGTGTTTGTAACACTTCCATACATTTTTAACCAATTGCCGTTTGGATCATTCCTGGCAGTCTTGTTCTTCTTTGCATTGTTTATTGCGGCAATAACATCTTCAATCTCTATGCTGGAGGTGATTGTAGCATATCTGGATGAGGAGTTTAAATTAAAGAGAAGAACATCCATAGTCCTTTCACTGATCCTTATTGCTACTCTGGGAGTTTTCTGCTCGCTGTCTCAGGGGGTAATGTCAGATGTAAAGATACTGGGAAATTCAATTTTTGATTTGTTCGACAAGTCATCTGCAAACATTATGTTGCCTTTAGGTGGTCTGATTGCTGTAATATTTGTGGGATGGAGAATGAAAAAAGCAGAATATGCAGATGAGATAACCAGTGGAGGTTTGGTTAAATTTTCCAGAACCACTGTTGGCATATTCTACTTTTTCATAAAATATATTGCCCCTGTTGTTATAGCGACAATAGTTATAAGGAGTCTGTTTTAGGCTCCTTTTCTTTTTCTGTATATAAGGACAACACAGCCGGCAACAAGTAATAGTATTAATATTCCCGACGAAACAACAGACACAGTCTCTCCTGTGCTAAAGCTAGGTGGATTGAATCTGCATACTATATCGTATTCTCCGGCAGGAAGCTCAAGCCCTCTTAGAATCCAGTTGCTTCTAAAGAACTCCAACTCTTCAATTGGGTCTCCCAATTCTTTCTTGTCTGTTGTGCTGTTTGCAGGGTATAGTGCAGCTTCCCAGCCTGGAGCATAATATACCTCGCTGAATAGTGCAATCTGTGGTGTTTTACTGCTGTAGCTGTAAACAAGTTTGTTAGGGGCATAAGATTTAAGGGCTATTGTAGCACTTGTATCTCTGCCGGTAAAATTGAACTCTTTAAGAGATGTTCTTGAATCTGTAAATTCGTTTGCAATTATTGCTTGCTTCAACGGATCTGTGTTTTGTAGCAAAGCAATCTCTTCATCTGCATTTTTTGCCTCTACAACGCTGCTTGCAAACCATGCATTTCCCAAAGCATATGGGTTTACCAATGGTGGAATATTGGCATTCAATACAATATATTTGGCATTGAGCATACTTATAACAGGATGGTATGTTAGTGCATCATATGCATCTGCCAAGGTTGTAGCCCCCTCTATTTCATTTGCAATTGCAGCAATCTCTGGGGCGATGTAGTAATCTATAAGATCTTGGTATCTCTGAAGTTTTGCAGGGCTGTAACCTCCAATTGTCTTATGGTGATAACTTACATATGCATCGTTGAATGTATTTACACTCAAGTCAAGTACCCTGTAGTGAGGGTCTGTATCCTTTAGAATCTCATTGTCCACAGCTCTCTTTTCAAAGGCATGCTTAAACTCTCTTTTTGTAACAAAATGGGAGTCATTAAGGTATCTTTTGTCTACACTCCAGAAATCAACCAATGTTAGAGCAACAAGAAGTACCGATGCAATTGCAGGAGTAAGGTTTTTTCTATATCCAAACCACAATACTGCAGCACCCAGCAAGATGAATATTATGCTTCTAAAAGCATCTGACCTCAACAATCCTATTCTGTCCTGAGCTAATGCAGAGGCAATCTCTCCAGGTAGTTGGTTGTCGGCTGAGGAGACAAATGAGCCTGCAAGGGTAGGGATAAGGGCAAAAACTAAGGCAACTCCGGCAGTAAGGGCTGTAGCCCAGCAGAAACCTTTTATAACTTGCTTTTTATCTGTTTTAATCCCCACAACCTTATTGCTGTTGCCAAACAGAATCTCGTTTACGGTAATTACAGCAAGGACAGGAATTGTAATCTGAAGGATAACCAATATCATTGATACTGTTCTGAACTTGTTGTACATTGGTACCCAGTTAAAGAAAAATTCAGAAACAGGCATACAGTGGTAACCCCATCCAAGCAGTAGGGCAAGCAGAGAGACACCCCCAATCCACCATTTTATCCCCCCTTTAAGCAGGAAGAATCCAAGGACAAAAAGGAAAATGCTTATTGCTCCCATATACATAGGTCCTGCTGTAAATGGTTGTGGACCCCAGTAAAGCGGCAACTGCTCAATAATCTGGTTTGCTCCCTGGTAACCTCCCTTCTTAAGGGCTTTATATGTATTTGACTCTTTGTCAAGACTTCCTGTAGAAGAGCCTCCATTAAAATTAGGGATCAGAAGGTTTGCTGTCTCTTCAATTCCATAGGACCATTGTGTAGCATATTCAAGATCCAGTCCGCTTCTTGTTTTCTTTCCCGATGATGAGGTTGCATTGTTGCTGTTGGCTGCAGAAAGTTCTGTCCCCCCTCTCATTGTGTGTTGTGCATATTCGTATGTTGGAAGAAGGTGATTGGTGTTTGTTGCAATACCCAACAGACCAGCAACAAGAAGAACAAGCGATTTTTTGATAAAATCTGGGAGAGTGCGCTCTTTTATTGCAGCACAAAATTGCCAAATTGCAAATCCCAAAATTATAATTGCCAGATAATATGAAATTTGAGGGTGGTTTGCCTTAATCTGAAAACTTAGTGCAAAGGCAAACAGTATTCCTCCCCAGAATGCACATTTTCTGTATGCGTACACTACAGCTGCAAGGACCCAAGGCATAAAGGCAATAGCCACCATCTTAGAATTGTGTCCAACTTGTATAATCTGCATGTTATATGAGCAGAATGTTATAGCTATGGCTCCTAAAATAGCCAGATAGAAGTTTACACCAAAAGCAAGCATCAGAAGGAATCCTCCAACAAGGCTAATCAAAAGATAGCTGGCAGGTCTCTCTCCGGTAAAAAACAATTTATATATATAGTCTGTATAGTCTCCACTGTATATAACGCTAATGCTTGTAGCAGGCATTCCTCCAAACATTGAGTTGGTCCAAAGTGTCCTGTCATCAGGGTTTGCCTTATTGTAACTTACAATCTCATTTGACATCCCTTCCCAGCTGGAAATATCTGACTGGTTCACAATTTTACCTTTTAACACTTGTGGAGCATATGCGTATGATATAAATACAAAAGCAACAAATGCCAGCAAGTATTTTATAAAGCCTTTCTGTAACAAATTTTTCATATTGTAATGTAATCTTGTTTTCTAATCAAAAAACTTACAGATTTCTCCTGTAAGATGTTTTCTGGAGTATTTTAGGGCATGCTCACTTATCTCTGTGCTCCCACTTTTTAAAGCCCCCTCCTTAAATAGTCCATATAATCTTGTAATCTCTTTTCTAATCCCCTCTTTATCCTCAAAATCTACTATTGTGCCACTTTTGGTCTCGCATAGAGCTTTAGCCAAATCTCCATTGGTTGGACCAAAGGCAAGTATCTCTCTCCCGCTTGCCAGATATTCAAAGAATTTGCCTGTAAGTATTGCGGCAGCTTCTGGCTCTTTTCTTAATGGAAGAAGCAGAACAGATGCACTTTGTT
>JAFYMJ010000211.1 GCA_017556665.1 Bacteroidales bacterium | reverse complement strand
TCTGTTATCCCACATGCAACTGATATACTCAGATCTCCATACACCTAAGCCATAGTAATGTCCACCAGCATACCAACCTACGTGAGAATAATCTGGCAATCCAAAGAATCTGCTCCATGGTGCAGTATTCTTATCATTTGTAGCATAAACGTTCAAGCTCCAGCCATAACTTTGCCATGCCTCCAAGTTTGATTTGTTTGCTGCTGGAATTGTCTCGTTCTGATAATTAACATACTCATCTGCCAATCTACCAAAACCATGACCACCATACTCATGAGCCACAATCATAGGAATATCAACACCATACTGATGGTTTCTTAATGATGGACACATTGCAACACTCTTACTTCCAACTCCATCCATAGATGTGTAACAAGTACCTGCGTAATAGTTGGTATTAAGCATCATACATACAGGTGAGTCATCCAAATCAGCCTCTGTAAATCCAGGAATCTTTTGAACTTGAGCCCATACAGATGCCACATTACACTCAATATGTGTTGTATTGCCTCCAGAGATTACAGTTTTGTAGAATGTATTTTTATTTATTCCCTCTGATGTAATTGTTATACCAGACTCTTTTGAATACGCTGCCAACTTGTACACTGTAAAGTATTCTCTATATGTCTTATATGGCTCAACAGAGAACAATCCTTCAATACCTTCATTAAGATCTTTATCAAATTGTCCACCATATACGTGGTCTGCTGCTGAATATCCATCACCAATAAATACCAATCTTACAGGATTAGGTTTTGAACTCTCCATATAAATAGTATAACCACCATCGGCATATGCAGAAGGCTCACCTGTTTCAACAGTAATTACATCAGACTCAATTACACCATTCTCATAACCGTCAGTTGCTACCACCTTAATATAATATACAGTTTTAGGATCCAAAACAACATTGTATGACATGAACGGACAAGTTGTGTTTGATTTAACGTCAATCTTCTTCCACTCTGTCTGATTTTTTGAATAATGAACTGTATATGTAACTTGCTCCCCATCCTCATCTGTACACTCATTCCAAACTATAGTAGGTACTGTTGAAAGATTTTTTGCTCCATCTTGTGGTGATGAAATAACAGGTTTTGTAGGGGCATGGTTAGGAGCAGGTTCCTGTTGTACTATAAAAGATCCAAACGAGCCTGCATAGTTAACTCTAAGAATTGCCTCTCTTGATTGTTTTTCCTCATTCTCTTTTGCAGTAACTGTAACTTTTGTTTTACCAGAGCCCTGAGCTGGAGAAACTGAAAGCCACTGTGGAAGTGCAGAATTATCAAACTGCCAATCAGTATTACAGTTAAGTTCAACCTCTACTTTTGCCCCTTCAGTTGGGCCAACAACAACAGATGCAGGTGACACTGCAAAAACCAAAGAAGGTTGAACAAGTGTTATTGAAGCAGTTGCTGTTCCAGCCATAAAGTTAATATCACATGTTTTATCCTGATTGGTTCTATTAGGTTGTGCTGTAACTGTAATAGAAGTTGTACCAGGTTGACCACTTAGAGGAGAAACTGCGAAACCTGCAGAATTATTGCTTAAAGTTGCTGTCCAAGGCACATTGGCGGTAATCGATAAAGTAGTAGGAGTATTATTGTTAGGAATCTGAACTCCACTTGTACCTATAGCTCCACTTGAAACAGAGATAGAATCCGGCTCAGATTTAGAGCAAGATTGTATTAGCACAAATGCAAATGCTAATAAGAATAATTTATAAATGTTTCTCATATTGTATTTATTTAATATTCAACATATAACCCACCTTGGTAATCAACAGCTGAACGCTTTGTAGAACCAATATTCATAATAACTTTACCGTTTGTAAAGACTTTTAGACTTACATCATAAAGCTCATTATCATTATCTCCAGCAAAAGTAAAGTTCAATCTGTAGAATTTCTTCTTCTCATTGTATTCACTCTTTACATCTACTGCCACATCTGTAGCTTTAATGTTACCATCTTGACTACCATATGTGTTTATTCTTGAACTGCCTCTATATGGTAAATCACATGTAAACTTATTATCTATAAGTTTTACAGTAGATCCATCCAATGCAAGTCTTCCATAATCAGAAATGATTCCTGTCATAACCATAACAAGATTTTTCTGTAACATCTTGTTGGCTACAGCTGCAGCTATTATCTCAGATTTCTTTTGTTTATCCTGAGAATATGAATTTTGTGCTGTAGCAACAATCAATAAAACAACAAAAAATAAAATCCTTTTCATATCCATATAATTATGATAATAAAAATAAGAATTTTTTTTTATATATCAATATAGAAGACAATTTGTTATAAAGATATTACAAAAAAAAAGGAGCCAGACAAATCTGACTCCTCAAAATAACATATAGATGTTAATTATTGTGCTCTCACGAATTGAACTTTATACCAACCGTAGTATTTACCATTCATTTGATAAATTGCATCAAATTGGATAATTGCACCTGGAGAGAAATAACCATTTGAATCTAGAGCAGTTAGTATATATGCTGGGTCACAATCCAACCAGAAAGTAACAGGACCTACTCCAACATCAATAGTAGGAGAAGCAAATTTAAGACCCTTAGCAATTAGACCACTGATTGCACTGAATGCAGGAGCAGTGATGTTAACCTCACCACCAACAGTGTTAAACTCAAAGTTTAGACCTGAACCTGCAACATTCTCAATCATATAGTAGTTTTGAGTGTGCTCAGCAATGTATAGTTTGTGAGCATAACCGTTGCCAAGATAGTTACCAACCATTTGTGCAACACCTTTCTCTTGATAGTTCAAAGGCATTTGAGCAGAAGCTGAGAATGAGTTATATCCACCAGCTGCTTTATCTTTAGCATCAAATGACAAAGTGAATGCATAGTCAGTAATAGGTTTTAACTGTGAAGTCTCATATGATATAGAAACCTCTTTTACATACTCATCAGCAGCAAAGCTAACTGAGCTTGAACTAAGTGTATAAACACCAGCAGGATCGTTTAGAGTCAATTTTACGCTTATTGCCTCTTTTGCAACACCTCTTTGTAGAGTTACTACCAACGGCTCACCGTTAAGAGTATACTTAGCAGATGGAGTGCTGAATGTCACATCATTATTATCTGGTGTAAATGTTGTATTCATTAGGTCTTGATTACAAGAAGACATTGCAAATACAAGAACAAATGCTGTAACAACAGATAATAATTTTTTAACTAAATTATTGTTTTTCATCTCTTTTCAAACTTTAATGTTAATTTGTATATCCACCATTTTGTTGCTCCTTAATCTGAGGATTTGAATCAATCTCAGCTTGAGGAATTGGCCATAACCATCTGTAATCACTTGCAGGTTTGCTTAGTAACTCAGATTGAGTATCGTTGGCACCATTTAGGATATTGTCATTTTGTCCTTGGCTTCTCTCAAAACCTTTACCATATCTCTTAAGATCATAGAATCTGAAGCCCTCACCAATAAGCTCTCTAACGCGCTCATTTCTAATAGCCTCAACAAGTGCATCACCAATCATGCTCTCATCTTGGTAACCAGCAATTCTGCTGCGTCTTAAGTCATTGTAATATTTAAGAGCTACAATATCATTGCCACCTTGCATTGCATAAGCCTCAGCTGCAATTAGATATTGCTCAGCAATTCTAAACAATTTAATCTTGTTAATCCAGTTAGAATCTTTTGCATCAGCAGCATTCAACTCTGGGTTACCAGGGAATTTGTTAAGAATATAAGCATTACCCTTTATGTTTTGGAAAGTTAGGGTGTAACCCTCAAACCATGAAGCTCTAACATCACCTGCCTCATATAGGTTAAGCACCCAGTTCTCTGGAATATAATCTGGAGAAACTGTACCAGATGCATTTGAAATACCAGAATAGTTGTAAGCTAGTGAACTTGGAAGTGAGCTAAGTGCATAGTCAGCATAAAGTTGCATAATACACTCTTTACCGCTATCATTTGTCCACAAATCCTCAAACTCATCCTCATCTGCAACAAAAGCATATTTTGCAGCATCAATTAGAGAAGTAGATTTTGCAATTGCAGTTGCATAATCACCTTTGTAAAGAGCGATTCTTGCTTGAAGAGCAGTTACTGCATCAATTGTCAAGTACTCAGATGCAACAGCACCCTCTACTTTAGCAAGTTTTTGAGCAGCAATGTTCAAGTTCTCCTCAATGAAAGTATAAGTCTCAGCAACAGTACTTCTGGCAGGATATTGGCTTTGGTCTGAAGTTGGGTTATATTTAGGAACCAACATTACACCAAGAGCATTAGGATTCTTAGTGTAAGGCTCAGAGAATAGTTGAACCAAATAGAACATAGTGTAAGCTTTCATAAAAGCACACTCACCCTCAATAACAGAAAGCATTGCTTTATCATCGTCAGACATTGCAGCCTGATCCAATTTTGCAAGTTGCTCCAATAGGAAGTTTGCATTGGCAGTAGTAGTATAACAACCTGCCCAAACACCCTCTGCTACCTCATCAGAGGCACTCCATTGCCATCTGTAGTATACACCACCTCTATTACCAAAACCAATAGTAGCATGGAATAGATCAGACATTAGCTCACCTGTATAGATGTATGAACCTGCGCTCATACCTCTAAGTCTAACATACAGGTAGTTTCTCATTTTCAAAGCATCCTCAACACTTTGAATTGCACTTTGGTCATCAATTACGTAGTGTGGTTTCTTGTTCATGTCACATGAAGAAGCTAACAACACAACTGATAATATAGTGAATATTAATTTTTTCATATTTTAATCAATTAAAAAGTTAATTCAATACCAAATGAGTACTGTCTTGAGTTAGGATAGTTACCCATTTGAAGGTTTGAGTCAACCTCAGGATCATAACCTGTATAATTAGTAAATGTTAACAAGTTTCTACCAATAGCATAAACTCTTAGACCTGCCAAGAAACCAGTCTTGTTCATCCATGCTTTTGGAAGAGAGTATGAAATTTGTAGATGTTTCAAACGTACAAATGAAGCATTCTCCAATAAGTGAGTATCAAACTCCAACTCCTCACCTGCAGCTGGGATTCTGGTAATATCACCAGGTTTTTGCCAGATTTTTAACATCTCTACTGATTGGTTAGAATCTGCTGCAAAATTTGCATTCTCAATAAAGTATCTTGTATTAGATAGAGTCCATTTACCAAATACGCCAGAGAAGTTAGCATTTACTGACAAGCCCTTCCATGCAAAGTCTAATTGTAAACCTGCTGAATAAGGAGCATATCTTTGTTTACCTGTAAATACTGCATCATCCTCGCTGAATGTGTTAGTCAATTTACCATCTTTAGTGTACCAGATTTGTTTACCGTTTGCAGGATCAACACCAGCCCATCTTACGTAGAAGAACTCACCGTAAGGGTAACCAACGTTATATTTGATACCTGTGTTAGGAACAATAAACTCATCTCTACCACCAAATAGTTTGGTAATCTTGTTGGCATTGTAACCAAATGTACCTCTTACATTAAAGCTGATATCTTTAGTGTTAACAACATCAAAACCTAAAGTCAAATCAACACCTTGGTTTTTCATGTTACCTACGTTACCCCAACCAGAAGAGAAACCTGTTGAGAATGAATAAGGGATCTCCATTAACATATCTCTAGTCTCTTTGTTGTAGTACTCAACCTCAACATCCATAAAGTTGAATAGTCTTGCATTGATACCAACACTTAGAGTAGCTACAGTCTCCCAAGTTAGATCTGGGTTTGCAACATTTGATAGACCCCAAGAAGCAGCACCATCATAAATTGAACTTGTACCAACCATACCGTTAGCCAAGTATGCATCAATACCAGCATTACCAGTAATACCATAAGAAGCTCTAACTTGTAGTTTGTTTACCCAATCAGCATCTTTTAAGAAGTTCTCTTTCTTAGCATTCCAGCTAGCACCAAATGAGTAGAAGTTAGCATAACGTTTGTTCTCACCAAATAGAGATGAACCATCACGTCTGTAAGAAGCCTCAAAGAAGTATTTATCGTTATAATCGTAGTTCAAACGTGCAAAATATGAGTTGAATACAGACTCGTTGAAGCTATATGTAGGTTTTACTGGAGTTACACCTTGGTGAACACCTGCAGTTCTGTTGTCTGCCAAATCTGAAGACTCAGCACCAAAGCTCTCGTATTTGTTAACAATAGCCTCTTGACCAGCCAACAAGATAAAGTGGTTTTTCTCTGCAATGTCAAATTTGTACTCAATAGTATTGGTTGCAGTTAGACCATAGCTTCTAGAGAAGGTCTCCCATGCACCTGTACTTGAAGCAAAAGCGCCAAGAGGATCTTTAAGGATTTTACCACTGTTTCTGTAGTCATATCCCTCAAGAGCTTGAGCAGCTCTGATAGTAAGACCTTTTAGTGGGGTAATCTCTTGGTAAGTGTTACCATTCAATCTGATGTAATTAGTAGCTCTTGGTTGCCATTCGTTCAAATAGTAGTAGTTGTAAGTACCCATATCTGTGATATAGTCTTGCTCCTCACCATAACCTTTGAATTTACCGTTGCTGTAAGTTAAGATCTCATATGGAACTGCATATGGAAGGTTCCAGTCTGCAATTGACATAGGGTTATACCAGCTGTTACCAGTAGTGTAACCTTGAGTTCTTGACTCTTGGTAAGTTAGACCTAGGTTAATACCAAATTTTAACCAGTCAGTTAGTTTGGTATTGATGTTAGATCTTACTGAGTATCTTGTCATGAATGAGTTAGGCTCAATACCAGTTTGATCAAAGAAACCTAAAGATACATAGTAATCAGTTTTTGCAGTTCTACCAGAGATAGACAAGTCTGCACTTACTGTAGGAGCACTCTCGTTAAGAATCCAATCTCTCCAGTTGATACCAATGTTGTTAGCAAGTCTGAACTCTTTAAGATCTTGGAAATCTTTGTTGTACTTAAGAGCTGGATCAATCATCTCTCTTAGTCTGAAGTATTGCTCAGAGTTACACATATCAATTGGGTTACCAGCAACCTCTGAAATACCATATTGAGCACTTAGTTTAATAACTGGACGCTCAGAAGTACCTTTCTTAGTTGTAATATAAACAACACCGTTAGCTGCACGTGAACCATAGATAGCTGTAGCAGAAGCATCTTTCAATACTGTAATGTTCTCAATATCGTTTGAGTTAAGAGTTGTAAAGATTGAAGAACTTACAGGTGATCCATCCAATACAAATAGAGGTGTGTTGCTTGCATTAATTGAGTTAACACCACGTAAACGCATAGATACTGTTGCTGTAGGCTCACCAGAAGATGTGAATACTTGCAAACCAGCCACTTGTCCTTGAAGTGCGTCACCGGCACTTGCTACAGGTCTGTTCTCAAATACTTTCTTTTTAACTGTTGTTGCAGCACCTACAACTGAACTGATTTTCTTTGCAGTACCGTAACCAACAACTACAGTCTCCTCCAAAAGAACAGCATCTTGTTGCATTGAAACATTAATAACACTCTTACCGTTAACTGCAATCTCTTGAGTTACATAGTTTAGGTAAGAAAAAACTAAAGTAGCGTTTGAAGGGCATGAAATGATGAAATTACCATCTAAATCGGTAACTACACCCTCTGTACTACCTTTTACTTGAACACCCGCACCAATTAGAGGGGCGTTGTCAGCAGCATCTGTCACAGTTCCTTTAACTTGTATGTTTTGTGCGTTAATTAAACCACAAGACAATACAACGAAAAGAGCTGCTAGAAACAATTTGACACTTTTCATGTAATTAATTTTTAAGGTTAATATTAAATAATTTGTAGGTTTTCTTTTAAATTTTCCACCAAGTTACAATTATACAAAATGGTAGAAGTGACAAATATAATAATATTTTTTAATAAGAATAACTTTTTTTAAAAATTTAAATCTCTGATTTTCTAAATGTTTTGAGAAAAATTATGTATTTTAATTAAAAATCTAAGATTCTAACATAAGAAAAATAAAAATTCTTAAGAATTAGAAACACTCTAATTGAAATAATAAATTTTTAACATTTTAAAATACATGCTATGATTTACGGTTATATAAGGGTAAGTACAGACAAACAGACGGTAGAAAACCAACGATTCGAAATTATAAAGTTCTGCAAACGTGAGAAAATCACTATTAACAAGTGGATTGAGGAGACCATATCTGGCACAACCACAGTAGATAAGAGAAAATTAGGCCAGCTATTGAAAACATTAAAGAAAAATGACATTATAATATGCTCAGAGATATCAAGGCTAGGGAGAAACCTCCATCTGTATTTAGAAGCCCTAAACAACCAAAACTATTCAGAAATAACCAAATATAAACCTTTAATTATCAATACATTCTAAAATTTAACACTTTCAGGCTGCTTTTTGATGGTTCCCAAATTTCCACATATTTTTGAGACATATTTCTGACGTGGAGAATTTGCGGAGCTTATTTTTTGTTATTTCGTGTAGATAGTTGACAAGGGTTTACAT
>JAFYMJ010000210.1 GCA_017556665.1 Bacteroidales bacterium | reverse complement strand
GTAACCATACTTAAAGTTGGCTCCGTTAAAGTTAAAGTTTCCATTCCAGAGAAAGAAATTAACAGTATAAGCTCAAATACATCAAGCATTGTTAAAGTAGATGCAACCGGCAGTACATATACAGGTGGAAGTATAGAGAAAGGAATCCAGGCTGATGCCCTTACACGTACATATGACATAAGGATAAATGTAAAAAATTCAGATTACAAACTACTTCCTGGAATGATAGCATCAGTTACTTTTAATAATATGCAAGGTGAAAATTCTCAGGCAATAAGTATTCCTGTAACATCGGTTCAAAAAAGTTCAACAGGTGATTTGTTTGTATGGACAATAGATAATGAAAATACAGCTCATAGAACAACTGTTAATGTTGGTGCTGTTAGTGGGAATAACATCACTATTACTAACGGTCTTGCTGCGGGTACAAGAGTTGTAACAGAAGGTTATCAGAAATTGAATGAAGGAACAAAAGTAATTTATTGATATGAAAAATATGAAATGGCTCCAATGGCCAATGGAGCACTACTCAATAACATTGCTGGTAATTGGAATTCTTTTCTTTTTGGGGATTTTTGGTATGTATCAAATGCCCAAAGATGAATTTCCACATCCTGTCATACGTCAGGGTGTTGTAATTGCAGTATATCCAGGAGCTACATCAGAAGAGGTAGAAATTCAGGTAGCAAACCCACTTGAACGCTATCTGTTTACATATGCAGAAGTTAACCGTGCCAAAACAACTACAACATCACAGAATGGGTTGTGTATAGCTATGGTTAAGCTCAACGATAATGTAAATAACAAAGACGAAGTATGGAGTAAGATTAAGCATGGCCTTAATACATTCAAATCTTCATTACCAATGGGGGTATTGGCTGTTGTGGTAAATGATGATTTTGGAAATACTTCTGCACTATTGGTATCAATTGGTAGTGATAAGCGAAGCTACAGAGAACTTAAAGGTTATAGCGATAAGTTAGGTGACAGGTTACGTAAAATTCCTTCTGTAGCAAATGTTAAATTATTTGGAGAACAGAAAGAACAAATAAGCTTATATATTAACAGAGAACGATTAGAAGCTTACGGAATAGGACAACAGTCATTATTGGCATTTTTACAGGCACAAGGTATTACAACATTAAGTGGCAGTATAGATGATGCTGACCAACAAATACCTATTCATGTAGATCAGATTGGCAATTCAGAATCAGAGATAGCCAACATGATAATCTCTATGAACCCTGCGGATGGAAAATCTGTAAGAATTAGAGATATTGCCCGTGTGGTTAGAGAATATGAACCAAATACCAGTAAGATAGAACAAAATGGTGCTCCATGTCTTATTCTATCTATGGAAATGATACCTGGAAACAATGTGCTCCACTATGGAAAAGATGTTGAAAAAGTTCTGAACGATTTTAGACTTAATGAACTTCCAAGTGATGTACAGATAACCAGAATTGCAGACAAACCAGAAGTGGTTTCTAAGAGCATAAGTGATTTTCTTAGAGATTTGCTCCTTTCTATGCTCATAATCATTATAGTAATGATGATTCTCTTCCCGTTCCGTTCTGCAATAGTAGCAGCAATTACTATTCCATTGAGTACATTCATATCTGTAGCTATAATGTATGTATCTGGTATAGAACTTAATATTGTAACATTGGCTGCACTTATTGTTGTTATGGGAATGATAGTAGATAACAGCATTATTGTAATTGACGGTTATCTTGAATATTTGGGTAAAGGATTTGCACCAAAAGATGCAGCAGTACAATCATCACAGCAATATTTTATGCCTATGATGCTTGCCACAATTTGTATTTGTGCTATTTTCTTCCCATTCCTATTTACAATGAAAGGAATGTTCTATGATTGTCTAATGGATTTCCCTTGGACAATAACAATAAATCTTATGATTTCTTTGTTGCTGTCTGTTACCGTAATGCCATTCTTGTTGATTCTTATTATAAAACCAGGCAGTGTAAATACCAATGGAAATGCAATTACAAACTTTGTACAGAATTCATATAACAAGGTTCTGGATTTTACATTCAGAAAACCTTGGATAACAATATCTTTAGGACTGGCATCTATATTAGTTTCACTGCTGATTATACCATCACTTAAAATAAGATTGTTCCCATACGCAGACAGGAATCAGTTTGCAGTTGAAATTTTCCTTCCCGATGGAAAAGGTTTACACGAAACAAGAATTATAACAGATTCTGTATATAATGCAATGCATAAAGATGAACGCATAACCGGAATTACAAGTTTTATAGGGTGTTCATCTCCACGTTTTATGGATGCATATGCACCTCAAATGGCTGGTGACAATTATGCACAGTTTATTGTAAATACAAAGTCTGACAAGGCTACATTGGACCTGTTGGCATATTGGCAACCAAAACTGAGTGATGCTTTTCCAAATGCTTATGTAAAGTTCAAGAGACTTGATTATTTGGAGGTTAATGAGCTGGAATACCGTTTTTATGGTGACAATATAGATTCATTGCATTTGGCTGCAGACCGACTTATGGAAAAAATTGGCAAAATGAGTGAATTGGAATGGGTGCATACAGATTATTACCAACCTTATCCTATTGTAAACGTTAATCTAGATCAAGTGTCAGCTGCTCAATTAGGCATCACCAGATTAGGTGCACAACTTTCAATTAACAGTGCCATAGGAGAGGCTACAG
>JAFYMJ010000209.1 GCA_017556665.1 Bacteroidales bacterium | reverse complement strand
GGCTGTAACACAAATTTTATATTTGAATGCCTTTGTTCCACCTTTCACCACCTCATATGATGATGGGATTATGGTAGCAAAGTTCATAAATCTTCCTTCATTGCTAAAGAACTCCTTAAAATATTTTGAATGTTGTGTTTCTGCTGTAGGGTCACTGATTAAAGGTTTTTGTGATACACCACCTTTTTCCAATGAAGTAAATCCTCTGAAAAGCACACCGTGGACAGCTGCTTTCTTAAGATCTGGGTCATTAACCTTTCTTACATTCCTGGTAAAAAGATAGACTCTAATAAGATAAGTTCCTTGTGCTCCAACGCCATCGGAATAAATTTCATACTTCAATGGCTCTGGTTGTCTGTCTTTTTGTGCATAAACATCACTATTACCTGCAAACAGCAGCACCAATACAGATAATAATATAAATTTTAAAGTTAATCTGTTAAAATGTTTCATAACCACCTGTTTTTATAATTTCTAATTCTTTATTTCCCTAATTAGCATACCTTGATAAAATGGACCTCCACTCACTTTCTTGAATGTTGTTGCACCAATAGAAGCATTTGCTGCCCCCTCTTCCAATGCCATATATCTGTTATCCCATATCTGATCTTTTTCTGGAGTAATTACCCCTACCCTCTTGTATGTTCTCTTTCCTGTTTCATCCTCTATTGCTTGCAATACCTCAAATCTAGATCCGGCAGTAACATTCTCTTTTAGTCCCACATGAGCTTTAAGTGGCTCAACTGAAATAAGTGGAGAATTGGTTCTAAACGCCTCAAACTCTTGTTGAAGGTCTGCGATATTCTCATCCAAAGCTCTTTGGCAAGCTTTTCTTACCATGTTGATTGGTTCATCCAAATTCACACCCATAAAAGATACGTCACCACCTTTACTTTCTACCTTGCCAACATATTTCAATTTAAAGTCTCCTCTCCTGTTTTCAAAAACTTTTACCTTTTCATTATCGGGACCATTGCTGTACATAGTTGTATAAAAATCCATCATAATCTCCTCATCCCATACCAACTGATACAAGAATGTATTTACCTTAACTTTAAATCCCTTTAAAGTCTCCATCATACTGCCCAGATTATCAGTAAGGTCTGTAACATCAACCCCAGATGCTATAGAAGCCAATGCTCCCAGAATTCTAAGAGCACCTCCAATAGCCTTTCCAGTTTTCTCTTTATCTACATATCTTATATCGTTTACAAGAACAAAGGTGTTCCCTATAAGATCCTCTCCTGAATCCTGCAACAAGGCCATAGATCTTGCAGACTTCTCTGCCATAATTACGTCATATGTATTGGCATCGTACAATCCTCTCTCCTTTACAAGGTCTGAATTACATTCTCCTGTAAAAATATCCCTGTTGAACCACTTGCCAACCAGTCTGCTGGCAACCTTGTTATTGTTAAGGAATTCTGTAATCTCTTCATTCTCTTCATCAGATTTTGCATCTTTCAGTTTCCCACTCATTGTAAGAACCTTAACACTAAGATTATGGTCATTATACTTGTCGGGAACAGGAAGAGAAACAAATGCATTCCTAATCTCTGTAGCATATTTCTGCTCCTCGTGATTAATTAATATGGTGTATATAGAACTTCTTCTATATTCATCTACCTCTTTATTATTTTGTGCATAACCGTTATAACTTAGCATAACAGCTGCAAATAAAACCAAATTATATATTAGCTTTTTCATAGTCATAACCTCCTGTTAATAATCCCATTGAGACTGGTCAATTACACCTGTTGACATAGGATACGACCTGTATTCCTGTGTCAGTTCCAACAATATATGCCTTTGCTGAGCCAATGTTAACTTCTCAAATCCTTTATCTTGCAAGTATGACACTATATCATTCCCAATAAGTTCTATTAGATGATCACTTATTGCGTCTTGAACAATTATATTGTCATTCTCATCAATCAGAACATACTGTTGCACATATTCTGGGAATATTATAAATTTTGAGTACTCATGTGCATTCACTGGTTTTACAAATGCATATTTGCCATTATAATTGAATACATCCTTATACCCAACTGTAGAAACAGTAGTATCTGCCAAATTGAATCTGTACCATAGGCCATCATTCTTTTTTACCCATACGTTTTTTACATCCTGTACATCTGCTTGTTTTACATCTTTATACTCACAAGGGATTATAACTCCTTTATTGTTGTCATACATGCCATATCCAACTCCTTTTCTAATCTTAATCCTATCGTATGAGAAATCATATACTCCATCATATTCAAATGGGAATGACTCATTTCCGTTTTCATCCAACACACCCCACTTTCCATCTCTTTGTGCTGCAACCCATATCTTTGTTATCTGTTTTCCTGCCTCCATAGCAGAATATACACCAGAAGTTGTAAGAGCTTCTCCTCTGTCATCCATTAACACACTTACACCAGATGATGTATGCTTTCCAATATATGCCATTTGGTCACCTACAAGTATAGGCTGTATAAAGTCATACTTGTTTGAAGCCTCATGTCCCTGGTCATCTATAATGTAAACCTCACCATTGTTATTCATTACAACAGCCCTATTGTTATGGAATTGTCTGATAACAGATTTCATATTGGCTTGTATCTGCCTAGGTTTTCCTTCATAAGAGAAAACCACATACTCTTTGCCTGTTCTGGTATCATAAAAACCTTGTTGTATTCCAGTCTTTCCAGTGTTGGTAAATACAATTTTACCATCTCTTGGAGCATATACAGTAGTATATTTGTTCTCTGGCAACAACTCTTTTGAATTTTTGTCTATAATAGCAAATCCAGTAGATTTATATGTTGACATATAACCAAAATAATCACATTGCACCGGAATATCTGTAGTATCATTCAAAAAATATGGGGTATCCTTGGAGAAAATTATCACATTGCTCTTTTCAACTGGAATAACCACTTTTCCACTTTTGTGGATAATACCTCTTTTTCCACCTACCATTACAGGGACACCTTTCATCTTCCTTCCGTTCTGGTTTACCCAGATATAATCAGATTCACCTATCTTACCAAACGATGTATAAACAGGCTCTGCTATAATCTTATATTCTGCATTTATAAGACCTTTCTTTCCTTTTTGCACAATCTCAGCCACACCATATTTAAAGAAACCAATAGATGAATACTCCAATGGGAGCACCTCATTTCCCTTTTCATCGATAATTCCATACATTCCATTTACTGATACTTTTGAGACACCATTCACAAAAGGATCTGCAGTAGAATACTTGTGAGGAATTACAATTTCCCCATCTTTTGTTGTAAAACCAATCTTCCCTTTTTTGTCCAAAGAGATAACCAAATCTTGCGATAACAGCATTCCCGACGATGCAAAGGAGACTATTAACAGCAATAAACATCTATAAACAGTTTTCATGACTGGAAATTTTAATTAATATCCTGGGTTTCAATCCTATTGCATTAGAATTTTTATAACAATAGAGATATTCAAAGTTATGAATTATTTGTTAATATACATAATTATTTAATACATTTGTTCCACATTCAATTAACTCACAAACAAGGATGAATGCACATGCTACTCCCAGCATAATGGGAATAATAAATATCAACTCCAACTCATTTTTTAAAGAGAGCAGATTCACAAACTCTGCTGCCATTGAAAAGAGAATCAGCTCCATGGTTGAGGATGGAGCTGATATAATTGATATTGGTGCCTGCTCAACCCGTCCAGGCTCAACACCCATAACTGCAGAAGAGGAATGGGATTTGTTGAAAGATGCACTCAATGTCATAAAGAAAAACTTTACAGCCTACAATATCAGATTCTCCATAGATACCTTCAGGAGTGAAATTGTAAAGAGGGCATACGGAGAAATTGGTGATTTTATAGTGAACGACATCTCTGCAGGAGAAGATGATACAAATATGCTGAAACTTGTCGGGAAGCTTAAACTAAACTACATAGCGATGCACAAAAGAGGCACTCCAGAAAATATGCAAGAGCTTACCAACTACCCTAATGGCGTTGTTAATGAGGTTATTGAATATTTTAAGAATTTTGACCAAAAGGCTGCAGAGTTTGGAATTACCAATTATGTCATAGATCCAGGTTTTGGATTTGCAAAAACATTGCAGCAAAATTATGAACTCTTTAACGGATTGCCTACAATAAAAGAAGAGCTCTACCAGTTCTGCCAAAAAAAACGAGACATTCTTGTAGGAATATCTCGTAAAAGCATGATATATAAAGCTTTAAATATTCTTCCCGACGAATCTTTGGAAGCAACTACAGCATTGAACCTGCAAGCACTTCTACTTGGTGCCAATATCCTGCGCGTGCACGATGTAAAACAGGCAAAACAGTGCTGCAGATTATATGAACTGCTTTCTGGCAACAAATAATTACTACCAGCACTCCAAATCATCTGCAATTTCTGGCATACTCTCCTTTTTGAATACAGGCTCCTTTACCCCATTCTTTTTCTGGGCTGTGTAGTCATTCAACAGTTTTATAGCATACTTGCTCAATAAAGTAATTGCAATCAGGTTACAGGCTGTCATGCAAGCCATACACAAATCTGCAAGACTCCATGCCAAATCCAACGATGCCAATGAACCAAACATAACCATACCGCATACAAGTAACCTAAAAACAGTCATTACTAGTTTATTGTTTGTAATAAACCTAATATTTGCTTCTCCGTAATAATAATTACCTATAATACTGCTGAATGCAAAGAAAAGGATTGCTACTGCAACAAATATATTTCCAGAAGCACCTATTTGAGTAGAAAGTGCCAGTTGGGTAAGCTGGATTCCGTTTGAATCACTTGTAAAGCTAACACCACTAAATAGAATAATAAAGGCAGTACAAGTACAAATTATTAGAGTATCTGTAAACACTCCCAAAGTTTGTATAAGTCCTTGTTTTACCGGATGGGTTACATCTGCTGTTGCAGCTACGTTAGGTGCTGAACCCTCTCCGGCCTCATTACTGAACAAACCCCTCTTTATACCATTCATAAGGGCAGCTCCCACCATACCTCCAAATGCCTGGTTCCATCCAAATGCCGATGATACAATAAGTTCCAGAACATCTGGAATTTTGGTAAAGTTCATTCCAACTATAATCAAAGCAAGCAATATATATCCTACAGCCATTATTGGAACTAGATAAGAGCTCACCTTTGCAATTCTTTGAATACCACCAAAAATTATCGCAAATGTTAAAACTGTAAGAACTACACCAACTATAATAGGATCAAAACTAAAAGCTTCCGAAAATGCTGCACATATAGTGTTGCTCTGCACAGAATTAAATGAGAATGGGAAGGTAAAGATTAACAGAACAGCAAACAGATAACCCATCCATTTCTTCTTTAGACCTTTCTCCATATAATATGCAGGTCCTCCCACATATGAATCTTTTCCTTTAACTTTATACAATTGTGCCAGTGTTGATTCTACAAAAGCACTGCACGCACCCAACAAAGCTATTACCCACATCCAAAAAACAGCTCCCGGCCCACCTACTGCAATAGCAGATGCCACACCCGCAAGATTACCTGTTCCTACTCTACTTGCCAGGGAGACAACAAATGCTTCAAAAGAAGATATCTGTTTTCTCCCTTGCTCATTCTTTCCCGATGTAGAGTTTCCCAAAAGCCTTATCATCTCTCCCACCATCCTAAACTGCAAGAATTTAGTCTTAAAAGAGAAATATAAGGCACAACCTATCAAAAGTGCTATTAGGATATAAGTCCAAACAACATCGTTTATGTCTGTTAAAACTTGAGTCAAGTATTCCATGTTATATTATTTTCTCACAAATTCCCCTACAGGGTCATTTATATCAAATGTAAGTGACTGAGCTTTATTTCCTTTAACTGTAAATGTAAGATCAAATGTGCCTGAACCTTTAGCAAAGAAAGTAAATACATTGCCATTCTTGTGAGTTAATGGTGAATCAACCTTTCTTAAGTTAAAATATAAAGTACCATCTTTCTCATAAACCTTGGCAGTACCAAAAGGCTCAAGAGTATAATTACCTACATATGCCTTGTTAGAAAGAGGTGCTACCGGTGTTGTTTCCTCTTTTTCCTCATCCTCATCTTTACTGAACAATCCCTCTTTGTATTCAGCAAAGTACTCATCAAAATGGGTAGGGTTAGCATTTCCTCTATACAACTCAATCAAATCCCTTCCAAGTGCCGATTGAGGGTCAGATGAACTTCCGTTGTTTGTAAGGAATACAAAACCAAGATCCAAATCTGGAACCATACCTACCAAAGCAGTATAACCATATGCCAAACCGGTATGTCTTATATATCTCCCTTGCAAACCATACTCTACAGTCCACCCTTGAGCATAGTTGGTAAGACGGGTAGAATCACTTCCTGTAATTGTTTGAGGGTAGAAAAGCATATCATGGTTCTTACGCGAAATAATCTCTTTACCATTAAATGTACCATGGTCAAGATGCATTTTAACCCAGTTTGCCATATCCTCAACAGTAGAAATGACAAAACCGGCAGGAGCTACAGCAGAAAGCCATGCAAAAGCATCCTCCTTGTCTGTTCTTGGGACAACAACAATCTCATCCTTATCCTCAGCTTTTCTCATTCTGTAACCTTGTGCCAAATTCTCTGCAGTATAGAATGAAATGTTACCAGTTGTGCTGTTCTTCATTTCAAGAGGGGTAAAGATTCTCTCAATTAAAGCATCATCCCAACTCTTGCCAGTATATTTTTCAATAATCTTTGCTGCAATGGTATACATACTGTTGTTATATGCATACTTTGTTCTAAAACTGTAAGTTGGTCTAAGTACAGAATAAATTTTATACAAATCATCTCTATTGTATCCCCAAGGTGGAAGATCATCCAATGCATAACTGTTAAAGCCACTATGATGAGACATTATCTCTCTTACCTGAAAATTCTTGGTTACCCACGAATCGTACATCTTAAAATCGGGAAGATAATTGATTACAGGAGCATCCCATTTAATCTCTGGATACTCATCCATAACATTAGCCAATAATCCAGATGTAAACGCTTTAGATGTAGAAGCAATCACAAACTTTGTTTGTGGGGTTACATCCACAGCTGCATTCAATGAATCACCTAAATGAGCCTTTCCGTAACCTTTCATAAATACAACCTCACCGTCCTTGACTACAGCCACAGCCATTCCAGGAACTTTCCACTCATTTATTGCACGCATACACATGGCATCAAACTCGTCGGGAATAGATTTATAGTATTTATCAGATGGATT
>JAFYMJ010000208.1 GCA_017556665.1 Bacteroidales bacterium | reverse complement strand
GATTATACAATATTGAACAATAGCAGAGCAAGTGATGCTACTGCAGATGGTGGTGCAAAAAAGAAAAGTATGTTTGGCGGCCTTATGAAGGGGTTGGCTGCTGGAACTACAGGTGGACTTGTTGGCGGTGGCTCAGATAAAGATGAGGTTGCTGCAAGAGCACTTAAGATTATGATTGCTGACAATACAGCAAAATCACTTGTTAACAGATGGTTTATGGATTCTACAGGACAACACCATACTGCTGATATTATTATGGATAGAGGCCAATATGCACTAACAGCTGAGCAACTTGCAAAAGCAGAGCAAGAGTCTGCAATGAGCAAACAAGAGATGGTTACAACTGTTGCAGAGGGTTTGGTAAAATCTACATTTGTTGTATTCAACAGTTTTGATTATTTGCCTAAAGAAGAGGTTCTTGCCCAAATTCAAGCTACTATGGACGCTGCAGCATCATTAGGTGGCGGATATGCACAATTAGGAGCAAAAGCTGCAGGTTTGGCATTGAAGGCATCTCTTGGTGACGGTTATTTTGTAAAGATTACTTCTCACTTGTTCAAACTAAAATGGACAGATACTCTTCAACAGGAGTTATATGAAATGTGGGACAATATGGAGGCATATAACAATGCCAACTATACTATTGAGTATATTGGTAGTGACAAAGCATTTACAAATACAAAAGCAAGTATCTTTAAATCAAAACCAGAGGAGGAGCTTATTGCAATGGCTACAGCAAATGCAATGGATCAAGTATTGGCAAAATTGGAGAAGAAATATGATGTGTTCAAATCTAAAGCACCTCTATATATTAAACAAGGAGAAGGTCCAAAAGGAAAAGATTTGTACTATGCAGAGATTGGTATGAAAGAGGGTTTGGAGAAAGGTGACAAATATGAGGTATTGGAGAGAGTAATTGACAAAGCAACCAAGAAAGAGATTTACAAGAAAGTAGGTGAGCTTAAAGTTTCAGATAAAATATGGGATAACCGTCATGGTGCAGAAGAGGAGTTGGCACTTAAAGGTGAGACTCAAGAGAACAAGTACACCGTATTTGAGGGATCTCTTAAAAATGCATACGATGGTTTGTTAATCAGACAAATTAAATAAGGATAGTTATGAAAAAGATTATAGTTCTGCTACTATTGGTTGTGTTGCCAATGAGTGTGTTTGCACAATCAAAGAAAAATACAAAGAAAGCAAACGCAAATACTGTAGCATGGATGTATGAAGTGGAGCCATGTGGTGAAGCAAAAGCTGGAGGTGAGATGATTAAAGTTTGGAGTTATGCTCCAGATGTTACATCGGCAAAGGCTCAAGCTGCAAAAAATGCAGTTCATGCTGTAATATTTAAAGGTATTGAAGCAGACGGAAGAGGTCATGGCATAGTTAAACTTGACAGAACAAACAACGCAGAGACAGAGCATGCTGAGTTCTTTAAAGGATTTTTTGCAGATGGTGGAAAATACATGCAGTTTGTAACTCTTGTAAACAATGGTGTTACCGGTGCAGGTGATATTATAAAATTGGACAAGAAAACTTTTAAAGTTGGTGTTGTTGTTTTGGTTAATTACAAATCTTTACGCAAATATTTGGAAGACCAGAATGTGATTAAGAAACTTAGTGCTGGATTTTAATTAGATTGTAATGAGAAAATTATACTTGTTTATATTAGTGGGTATCTTAATGCCTGTGCTTGCAATGGCACAGGCTAAGAGACCTACCATTATGGTTATTCCTAGCGATATATGGTGTAACCAGAATGGATGTATGGTTGATTTTGATAACCAAGGTGTTATTGAAAAGACTCCAGATTATAAAGCTGCTTTGTTAAACAGTGAACTTGACCAGGTAATTACTGCGTTTGGTGGATGTATGCAAGATAGGGATTTCCCTACAAAACTTTTGTCCCAAACAATTAAAAACATGCAGGAGGATGCTGCGCTAACCCAGCATGCACAATTGGCGGATGGTGGTACAGTAGCAAAAACCCCTTTTGACAAGTTAATGGAGAGTGCCAGGGCAGATATTATAATTAATATAAACTGGGAGGTTAAACAGTTAGGTCCAAAAAAATCAATAGTCTTCTCAATACAGGGAATTGATGCATATACTGGTATGCAGGTGGCATCTACACAACTTACAACCCCTGGTGTAATGGGCGAGATAAGCGTTCCAACAATGTTGGTTGATTGTGTTAATGCAAATATTGATGATTTTAATGAGAGACTTCAATCTCATTTTGACGATTTGTTTGAAAAAGGAAGACAGGTGGTTGTTGAGTGTTTGAGAAGTGGCGATACAGACTTTGACTTTAACACTACAATGGGAAGCGACGAACTTTCATACATTATTGAGGACGCATTTGCAGAGTTAACTGTAAACGGAGTATTCTCTTTAGATGTTCAGACTCCTAACAAGATGACATTCAACCAGGTTAGAATTCCTATGTTTAATGCAAACGGTAGAGCAATTGACACCAGAGGTTGGGCAAGACAATTGGTGAACAAATTAAGAAGCAACCCAGATTTGTCATCAATAAAGATGACTGTTCAGCCAAAAGGATTGGGTAAAGTATTTATATTCTTCACAAATAATTTCTAGAAATGAGATTTAAGGGTTTATATTTGGCATTAGCACTTTTGCTAATTGTCCCTTTTTCTGTAAATGCTCAGAAACTTATAGGTATATCTCCTTTTGTAAGTGAGGAGTGTAAAGTGCCGCCACACGCTGTTAAAACATTAAAACATAAATTGACACAGATTGTAACTCAAAGTGGTTATGGTTCTACATCAAATGAGTTTTATTTGACAACTAGCGTAGTAGATGTAAATAAGCAAGCAATTCCTACAGTTCCTGTTCAGTATGAGGTTGAACTTGAGGTTTCCCTATATTTGGTAGTTCCTGCAGAGGGTATTATTATAGCTGAGTATCCAATTTTGGTAAAAGGTATGGAGTCCAATGAGTCAAAGGCGTATGTTCAAGCTTTGAATCAGGTTAATCCAAGATCTCCAAAAATCAGAATGTTTATGCAATCTTGCAGAGAGAAGATTGTAGATTATTACAATACATCTCTTCCTGCAAAACTTAAAAAAGCAGAGACATTTGCTACCCAAGGAGATTACGCTTCTGCAGTTTCAGTTTTGGCATTTTTCCCAGACTGTGTGGACGGCTATGATAAAGTGGCAGAGAAAATGTCTGAGTATTATCAGAAACAGATAGACCTTGAGGCTCAGTATAGCATTAAAGAGGCAGAGGCTCTAATGGTTAAAGAGGATTATGCAGCTGCATTGGATATTTTAAGCAGTGTTAATCCATTGTCAACAAAATCTACAGAGGCAATGACTCTAATCTATAAGATTGATGAGATAGCAAAAGCTAAAAAGGCTGCTGAACTTCAAGCTAAAGTAGAGGCGCGTCAAAGAGCATTGGAAGCTGAGCAAAGAGCATATGAGAGAGATTTGGAAACAATGCAAAGAACACAAGATTACAATCTAAAGATGGCAAAAATTACAGCCGATGCTCAAGCAAAATATGCAGCTGCAATTGAGACAAAAGCAGCAGAGGTTGAGAAAAGTGTTTCAGACAAGATTGTATCGTTATTATTTGGTGACTTATAAAAATTAGAACTATGGCAATATGTCCAAGATGTAAAAGTGATTTACCACTTTTGTCAAAAATATGTCCTGTTTGTGATTTTGTAATCCAGGAAGAGGGACAAATTACTCCAGAAGATATTGTAAACAATCTGGAGAAAGTTGTGTATCAGGCTAAGAGTGTTCCAGTACCTGCTTTTAAAGACAGTTTTACAGCAATGATGGTTTACGTAATGCCTTTAATAACATTAATGGCATTGGTAATGGCCTTGGTAACAGGTGGGCTTCTTTTCTGGATAATTGCAATTGCGGCAGGTATCTATTCAGTTGTGTCCATTATTAAGAAAATAAAGATTAAGAAAGGTCCCGACAAGCTAAAGGCTCTTGTTAATGAGTTTGAGTATTATAGGGGAATAGCTGTACGTAACTTTGGCAAGAGTTCAGAGGTATCCAAACTTGTATCATCGCTTTATGGCGATTTGTATACTATTGTAGAAAACCATAAATCTTCTAAAAAGAAGATTGGCATTATTTGGATGATTGTCATAGCTGTAATTTTGATTCTTGGTGGAGGTTCTACTGTTGCTTCTGTTGCAACACCGTCACAGGAGGAGAAACAAGAAGCAGAAAAGCTTGAGGCAATTGCTCAAGAGGCAGAAAAAGAGGGAATGAAAGCAGAGGTTGCTCAGGCTTGGGCAAAAGCTGTAGAGGATTATGTTAAAGCCGGATACGATGAGATATCTGGAGAGGAGGCAAGATTGAATGTTGTTAAAGAGATAATCAAAAGCGATGTAGAGGCTGCTGAGAAATTCTTCAAACAATATTGTGAAGGCCAAATGGGTGATGTGCAATGTGCTGTTGAAATAGTTAAGGCATATAAGAATGTTTCTGAGCAAAAGGCACAGGATTTTATAAACAGTGTTAAGCTTAGATATTCATCAGATGTAAACAAACTAAAGAAATTATTGTAATATGGGACTTTTTTCTAGCAAAAAAAACGGAGGAATTTTAAATGTAATCCGTTGTGATGAGGATGATTATTTAGTATGGAAGTGGAGACCATCAGATATGCCGTCTACTAGAGAAAATGCTATCAGATGGGGTAGTACCTTACACGTAAAAGAGGGTGAGGTTGCTGTTTTTGTGTACAAACAAAACGATGGCAAACAAATGGATTATTTTGAGGGTCCGCTAGATACTACTCTAAAGACTGCAAACTTTCCTGTATTGTCAAGTATTATAGGACTTGCTTATGGTGGCGATACCCCTTTCCAGGCAGAGGTTTATTTTATAAATCTTGCTGGAAACGTAAAGATGCCGTTCTTTATTAACCAGTTTGATATATTTGATCCAAGATATCCAGATTTTCCTGTTCCTGTAACTGTAAAAGGCTCTTTAATGTTTAACATTACAGATTACAAGTCTTTTGTAAAATTGCACAGGATGGTTCAGTTCAGTCAGGAAGACATGATGGACGAGACAAAGGATGCAGTTAAGAAGAGAGTAAAATCTTATGTCTCAAATCTTACTTACAGTGAGCAAATTCCTGCAATACAGATAGAGCGCAGAGTTGCAGAGGTAAGTGATTTGGTTGAGGCCAAGTTAAAGGGCGAGTTTGCAGATGACTTTGG
>JAFYMJ010000207.1 GCA_017556665.1 Bacteroidales bacterium | reverse complement strand
TTATTGCATCATCTTTGTTGCTTCCAGCAGATATTGTAAATGAGGCTGGAGAGATTGTGGGCAAGAAGACATGGGGAGAGAGGCTGGCAATCATATTGTACGGTTATATTGTGGTGATATCATGCAGCTACACAATAGATTTGTTTATATCGGGAACAAAACAATCTTTACAGATTTTTATCTTTTCCAAGAAATACGAGCAGATTGCTGATGCCATTATATCGCAAGTGGGCAGAGGTGTAACAATTCTGGATGCGCAAGGCTGGTATACCAAAGAACACAATAAACTGGTTATGGTTATTGCCAGAAAGGCTGATATAAATCTTATTTACAAAGTTATCAGAGAAGTTGACAGGGATGCATTTATCTCTGTTGGAAGTGTGTCAGAAGTTTTTGGACAAGGTTTTGATCAAATAAAAAAATAGAAACAGAAAAAATTTTTTAGAATTTTTGGTAAAAGGGGCTGTAAGGTCCCTTTTTTATTTGGAGGCATCTCTTATATATAATTTTATACTCTGCAACCATAAATGTGGAGTTATGAGTATTATAAATTATTTCGCTTATGCTTATTGTGGAATGCTTCTTTATCTTTTGTATAAACTAAGAAGCAACAATTTCTCTTTTACAGAAGCCAGGTTCCTTGGCTTTCTGATTCCAATTATTGTAGTCCTATTTTATAGCAATCATTCTGATATATGCAATTTAAGGTGCATCATATTGTCGCTGCCTGCTATTTTCTTCCTGTTTTCTGGAATAAGTGACAAATTTGTTAATGCAAGCAGTCAGATTGTTTCTACTGCCGCTTTATGGATAGGGTGGTTTGCAGTAGAGTGTAGTATCTTTTTATGGGGCTTGGATATAGAAGATCACCTTATTGGACTTACCCTTTTTTATGCATTGGTTACAGTGGTATTTATAATTTTTATGCTGGCAGGTGTAAGAGATATTAAAATTGCAGAATGCAAACATCGTCCGGCTTATGTCTACAGTTCCTTTTTGATAAAGGTGTTTTTGGATATGGCTATAATTGTGGTAGTTGTAGCATATTTCAAGTGTGATTCCAATGTTGTTGCCAATATATTCAGGTTTGTAATCTCCCTATCAATATTCATTCTTAATATGGGATATGTTTACTATAGGTTTTCAGGTATAAAAGGGAGGAATCTTAAAATAATTCAAATAAACAAGTCATATGAGATAAGTGATGAAGGGGTAACCAACATGCTTAAGGATGGAGGTTGGAGTGATGTTGATGAATTTGCCAAAGAGGACGCAAAAATAATATATGCTTTGTTAAAGTTGTTTGAAATGGAGAAGCCGTACAGGCAATATGATATAAAGGTGCAGGATGTTGCATCGCTTATAGGGACAAACAAAACATATCTTTCAAGAGCTCTGAACAAAAGGCTCTCAAAAAACTTCTCACAGTTTGTAAACACATATAGGATTAAGGATGTGTGTGAAGCATTTATAAATAATCCCAATACAGACATAAGGGATATTGCAGACAACTATGGCTTTAACAGTCATAGTAATTTCTCTATAGTTTTCAAATGTATTGTTGGATATACACCATCTGATTGGTGTAAGGAGGTTAGAAAAAGAGTAGCAAACAATGAAGAGGTAAGCTTAAAGGATTATGTGTTGTGAATGTGTTGTGATTAAAAGGGATAGGGATGTTTTGGGTGAGATAAGGGACAGAGTGGAAAAATTGATGGTAGAGAAAAAACTTTATCTGAATCCTGAGCTTACATTACAGATGCTGGCAGATGAAGTTGGTACCAACAGAACATATTTGTCAAGGATGTTTTCCCAGAAAATGGGGATTGGATTTAACCATTACTTGAACAATGCAAGGATATTTTATGCAAATAATGTAGTTGGTGATTGTATAGATATCAACGATTTTGCAATTGGATGTGGCTTTGGTTGTGTAAGAACTTTTTATAGAACTTTGGCTCAGGTTGATAACGATGATTTGTATTTGCTTAAAAAAAGGTATCTTTGTCCAAATTTACTACAAGATATGGCAGACGAAAAGATTATTTTTTCAATGAATGGTGTTGGCAAGATTCTTCCCAACAATAATAAAGCAATTTTAAAGGATATCTATCTTTCATTCTTTTATGGTGCTAAGATTGGTATTATTGGTCTAAACGGTTCAGGTAAGTCTACTCTAATGAAGATTATTGCTGGTATAGAGAAATCGTATCAGGGAGAGGTTGTATGGGCACCTGGATATACTGTAGGGTATTTGGAGCAAGAGCCACATTTGGATGACAATAAGACAGTTAGAGAAGTTGTTGAAGAGGGTGTTCAGGAGGTTGTGGATCTAATGAAGGAGTACGAGGCTGTAAATGCCAAGTTTATGGAGCCTATGGATGATGACCAAATGAATAAACTTATTGAGTATCAGGGAGAGCTTACAGAAAAAATAGAGCATGTAAACGGATGGGAGCTTGATTCAAAGTTGGAGAGAGCTATGGATGCTCTTATGTGTCCCGACAGCGATGCTCTTGTTAAAAATTTGTCGGGAGGAGAGAGAAGAAGGGTTGCACTATGCAGACTTTTACTGCAGGAGCCTGATGTATTGTTATTGGATGAGCCTACTAACCACCTTGATACAGAGAGTATTCAATGGCTGGAGGCACATTTGCAGCAATATAAGGGAACAGTAATTGCTGTTACCCACGACAGATATTTCTTGGATAATGTTGCAGGATGGATTCTTGAGCTGGATAGAGGAGAGGGTATTCCATGGAAAGGAAATTATTCATCTTGGTTGGATCAGAAGTCTGCAAGACTTAAAATGGAGGAGAAGCAGGAGAGCAAGCGTAGAAAAACTTTGGAGAGAGAGCTTGAGTGGGTTAGAATGGCTCCAAAGGCCAGACACGCAAAATCAAAAGCTCGTTTGGGGGCATATGAAAAGATGTTGAACGAGGATGGCAAGCAGAAAGAGGAGAAATTGGAGATCTTTATCCCTAACGGACCAAGATTGGGCAATAATGTTATTGAGGCAATTGATGTAACAAAAGCTTTTGGAGATAAAGTTTTGTACGAGGGACTTAACTTTAAATTGCCGCCTGCAGGTATTGTTGGTGTTATTGGTCCTAATGGTGCAGGAAAAACAACCCTTTTCCGCCTTATTATGGGATATGACAATCCGGATAAAGGTGAATTTACAGTTGGTTCTACTGTAAAGGTTGCTTATATAGACCAGCAACATAAACAAATTGATCCAGAAAAGACTGTATATGAAACTATAGCAGAGAATTCTGAGTTTGTAAAATTAGGAAACAGAGAGGTTAATGCAAGAGCTTATGTGTCAAGATTTAACTTTAGTGGAGCTGATCAGGAGAAAAAATGTGGTATCTTGAGTGGTGGTGAGAGAAACAGATTGCACTTGGCACTAACATTAAAAGAGGAGGCAAATGTCCTTTTATTGGACGAGCCTACAAATGATGTTGATGTAAATACAATCAGAGCCTTGGAAGAGGGTCTTGAAAACTTTGCAGGCTGTGCAGTTGTAATTTCACACGACAGATGGTTCCTTGACAGAATCTGTACTCATATTCTTGCATTTGAGGGTGATTCAAAAGTATATTTCTTTGAGGGTTCTTACTCAGAGTATGAGGAGAACAAGAAGATGCGTCTTGGAAACGTTGAGCCTAAGAGATTCAAGTACAAAAAACTAATGGAATAGTATATGAATTTAAGAAAATTTATTGCAACTCTAATATTGGGTATTATTTGGGTAAGTGCCTTTTCACAAACAGACAGTGCCGATTCTGTTGCGGTAATTCCTAAGAAGATATTCAGAAGTACTTTTATTGGTGCAGCTGGCGGTGCAAACATTATGTTTGGCACAGAGAGTCTTACAGAACTGAAAGGTTATGCAAGGTTTAATGTATCTGTAGATGCCTATGTTGGAAGGTGGTTCAATAAGTCTGTAGGAGCCAGATTGGTCTATTCAGGCATTAATTCCTATGCAGTGGATGCTTCTGATCCAAATCCCGACCACAGAATAAGGGTAAACCTTAATACTATAAATGCCCGTGCAGACCTTATGTGGAATATGAGCAACTCTTTGGGTGGTTTCAATCCATACAGAGTTTGGACGCTTGCTCCATATATAGGTGTGGGTTATTTGGGAATGAAACCAAAGGAAGCAACAACTTTGTATAATTCAGAGATTCATACAATAGGAATGACTGCCGGATTATACAATGCCTTTAGAATATCCAATGTTGTGAGCTTTACAATAGATTTAAGAGCTACCACTTTTGATTCAAAAGATTTTAATGCAAATAATGCAAACAAGAAGAGTTCATATGCAACATTAGTTTCGGGTACAGCTGGTTTGGCTGTAAAAATTAGCAGAAACTGGTTTGTAAAGAAGAATGCAAGTGGTGCGGGCAAAGTAAAAAAATCAAAGAGAACAAAAGGATCTTCTGAATCTGTTGCTGTTCCAACTTCGGTTTCAAACGCTGCATTGGAGGCTAAAATAGCTCAACTGGAGGAGAAGGCATCTGAACTTGAGAAACAACTTGCTGATGCAAATAAGGCTGCAGAAAGCAAAGAAAAAACAACTCAGGTAACAGTTGTGACTGTAAAGAAAGAGGAGCCTAAAGCTGTTGCAACATCAGTTGAACCGTTGAACCTGTTCTTTGAGGTTGGCAGACCAACATTAGGTCTTAAGGAGCTAATGAAGCTTGAAACATATATAGCAAATGTCATTAAAAATAATCCAGAGAAGGTGTTTGTTATTGTGGGTGCAGTTGATAAAGTGCAAGGCAATACTGATTTGGCAGACAAGAGGGCAAAATATATCTACAACTTGTTAAAGAGCAAGTATGGTGTTAAGAGCTCACAACTTGTTAATGAAGGGGCACATTATTCTCCAGAGTATAACAAGGCTAATCTTAACAGGGTAGTTATTATAAAATAGATTGCTCTGCAGGAGTATAAGAAGAGGGTGACCCGTGGGTTGCCCTTTTTCATATATACCCAACCTCCCATTCCATCTGAGCCATAATTTCCTAACTCACAAATGCCCCAGTTTGTCTACGAAGAGGCATTTGTTCAAACACACGGAAATTTTATGGCTCATCTGCAATGATTGCCTACGCCCCTCAGGATATTTTTCAGTCCTTGTCTGTTCCTGTACGGTTGCAAAAAAAAGATGACGCTGGATCAATTACTTTTGACCTGGCCTCATCTTGATGGTGTTGTGTGTATATACAAAAAAAGCACTCAAAATTTGAGTGCTTTTTGCTCCTGAACTAGGACTTGAACCTAGGACCCTCTGATTAACAGTCAGATGCTCTAACCAACTGAGCTATTCAGGAATTTACTGTGCTGTTCGTTTCGTTCAGCGGGTACAAAAGTATAGCAAATTTATTTATCTACCAAATTTTTTTTAAAAAATTTATAAAAAAAGTTAACTTTGTTACTCTAACGAATTTATTACACTATGAATCTTGCCGTCATATCTGTTTTATTACAAGAGTTATTGCTTGAAAATGAGCGAATAACGCTTCCTGGGGTTGGAACATTCTCTTTAGAGGAGGTTCCTGCAAGTTTTTTGGAAGAAAGTAACATTATGTTGCCCCCTACCAAAAAAATAGTGTTTGATAATTTGCAGAATAAAAATGACGGCCTGTTAGAGAATGCGTATGCAAGAAAAACCGGACTTATTTTAGAGGATAGCAAAAGGGATCTTTTGTTCTTGTCCAAAAAAGTAAAGGAGGCAATTGCAAACAATCTTAAGGTTGTAATTCCTGGCTTTGGCACACTATATAATAACAATGGAGAAATTTCATTTGATAAAGATAAAGATTTGGATGTTTCTCCCGACAGCTTTGGTCTGGAGGCTATAACAGTTGAGCCAATAGAAGTGCCAGTTGAGGTTAAGCCAGAGACAAAGGTAGAGGAAAAAGATGGTGGAGTAGATTTTGACCTTACCCAATTTGACATTAAACCTGTAGAACAAAGCATAGAAGAGGGAGCAGAGGCCGCAGAGAAAGAACCGGTAGAATTTGTCCCAGAGCCAGAGGCTGAGCCCGCTGTTGAGAAAATTGAGAAAAAGGGCGATGGCCAGGCTTCAACAATTGTAATGAAAATTCTGGTTGCAGCGGTGGTGATTATGCTTGTTATCCTGCTGTTTGTAATCT
>JAFYMJ010000206.1 GCA_017556665.1 Bacteroidales bacterium | reverse complement strand
TTTTGACTCCGGTAATTTTGTTATTATTCATGCTTCTGACGTAATTGCAATGGGAGAGCACCCGGTAAAGGCTGTAAGACAAAAACCCAATTCAAGTCTGAATGTAGGATTCAAGAAACTGGCAGATAATGAGCTGGATGTCTTTGCAAGTGCAGGTAATACCGGAGCAATGCTAACCGCATCTTTAAAACATGTCAACTATTTACCAGAGGTAATCAGACCTTGTATTTCGGCTCAGATTCCTTTGGCTGACGGTAGAAACATGCTAATGTTGGATGTGGGATTCAATGCAGATGTCAGAGCTGATATTTTATATCAATTTGCAATATTGGGTTCTGTATATGCCAGAACTATGATGGGTATAGAAGATCCTAAGGTTGCATTATTGAACATAGGCGCTGAGCCTGAAAAAGGGAATAAAGTAGCCAAAGAGGCATTTAAATTGATGTCGGCATCAAAGGATTTTACCTTTGTTGGAAATATGGAGGCAAATCAATTGTTCAATGGAGGAATAGCCGATGTCCTTGTTACCGATGGCTTTTCTGGTAACATTTGTTTGAAAGAGGCGGAGGGTATGTATGAGTTGGTGGCAAAACTTGGTGTAAACCATCCGTTCCTTAAGAGATTCAATTATGAGAACTATGGAGGAACACCTGTATTGGGAGTTACATCTCCAGTGGTAATTGGGCATGGAGTCTCTACACCTTTGGCAATAAAGAATATGATTTTGGAGTGTGAGAAGATTGTAAAGAATGGTTTGGTACAAAGATTGAAAGATGCTTTAAAAGAAGATTTTATTCCTAAATTTTAATTGTGTCCCCTTTAAGTAAATGAACAGTATTAGAGCAAAAATTTCTGGTATTGAGGCTTATTTGCCAGAATATATCCTTACAAACGATGAATTGGCTACAATGGTAGATACATCGGATGAGTGGATAATGAGTAGAGTTGGTATTAAGGAGAGAAGAATATTAAAGCAAAATGGTTTGGGAACCTCTTTTATGGGTGAACAAGCTGTAAAAAAACTTTTGGCTGCTACTCATACTGCCCCAGAGGAGATTGATTTGTTGATTTGTGCAACAGTTAGTCCCGATATGTTGTTCCCTGCAACTGCAAATATTATTAGCGACAAATGTGGTATTTTGAATGCGTGGGGTTATGATATCAATGCAGGATGTTGTGGATTTTTATACAGCTTTTATACTGTAGCAAACTTTATTGAGAGTGGAAGGTATAAAAAGGCTATATTGGTTTGTGGAGAGAGGATGAGTGGTATGACAGATTATCAGGATAGGAATACTTGTCCTTTATTTGGAGATGCAGCTGTTGCAATGCTTATAGAGCCTACGTCAGATGTCTCTTTAGGCTTTAAGGATGCAATTATGCATGTAGATGGAGTAGGACGTCACTATTTGTATCAGACAGCAGGAGGTTCTTTATACCCTCCAACTGCCGAAACTGTTGAAAAGAGACAACACTATATTCATCAGGAAGGACAACAGGTATTCAAATATGCAGTGAGCCGTATGGCTGATGTTTCTGTCCAAATGATGGAAAAACATAATTTGAAGGCAGAAGATATTGCATATCTGATTCCTCATCAGGCAAACCTTAGAATTATTGATGCCACTGGTAGAAGAATGGGCCTTACCAATGACAAGATTCTAATAAATATAGAGAAATTTGGTAATACTGCAGGTACATCTATACCTTTAGTTTTATGGGATTTTAAAGACAAGTTTAAAAAAGGAGACAACCTTATATTCTCTGCTTTTGGTGCAGGATTTACTTGGGGATCCATATTTTATACTTGGGCCTATTAATAATGTTGCCCCTATAGTTCAAGGGATAGAACGAAAGTTTCCTAAACTTTAAATGTAGGTTCGAGTCCTACTGGGGGTACTCCTTAAAGTTCTATAAGTCACAAGCTTATAGAACTTTATTTTATATAAAGCATTTGTATTGTAATGATTGATTCTTTTAGCCAATTAAAACTTGACTCTAATATTCTTAAAGCAATTGATGAGTTGGGGTTTGTAAAACCAACACCTGTTCAGGGAAGAATTATTCCAACACTTTTGGATGAGGATGGTGATATTGTATGTCTGGCACAAACAGGAACAGGCAAGACTGCTGCTTTTGGTTTGCCAACATTAAACAAGATAGACTTGAATGCAAAATACACGCAGGCATTGGTCTTATCTCCAACAAGAGAACTTTGCAAGCAGATTGCGCAGGATTTTAAGAACTATTCAAAATATCTTGACGGACTTCTTGTTGCAGATATTTATGGTGGTGCAAACATTGAACCTCAGATAAGAATTTTAAAGAAGAATCCTCAGATAATAGTTGCAACTCCAGGAAGACTTCTTGATGTCCTTAAGAGAAAAGCTGTTGATCTTAACAATATCAAAACACTTATTCTTGATGAGGCAGATGAAATGTTGAATATGGGTTTCAAAGAGGAACTGGACGCAATTCTTGAGCTTACACCAACAAATAAAAGGGTACTCCTTTTTTCTGCCACTCTTCCAATTGAGGTTGAAAAGATTGCAAAAGATTATATGAAAGATGCCCAGACTGTTGTAGTGGGAGAGAGAAATAGTGGTTCAGACAATGTCAAGCACTACTATTTTATGGTAAAAGAGAAGGATAGGTATTTGGCTCTTAAAAGAATAGTAGATTATTATCCAGATATTTACGGTATAATTTTCTGTAGGACAAGAAGGGAAACTTCTGATATAGCTACAGCTCTTATCAAAGACGGCTATGATGCAGATGCTTTGCATGGAGATTTGTCTCAAGGGCAGAGAGAGCAGGTTATGCTCCGTTTTAAGACAAAAACCCTTAAACTTCTGGTAGCTACAGATGTTGCAGCCAGAGGTATTGATGTGAACAATTTGTCTCATGTCATAAATTATAATCTTCCCGATGAGGTTGAACAATATACCCATCGTAGCGGAAGGACAGGCAGGGCAGACAAGAGTGGAAAATCTATTGTCATCATCAACACAAAGGAGCAGAGCAAGATTAAGAAAATAGAGAAGATAATAAACAAAACTTTTGCAAAAGGAAAGCTCCCAACCGGATACGAGGTATGTTCAAAACAGTTGTTGTCATTGATTGACCAGATAAATGCTGTGGAGATAAGGGAAGAGATAAATGAGTATATCCCGCTTATCAACGAGAGATGGAAAGGTCTTAACCGTGCAGAAATTATCCAGAAATTCCTTTCAATGGAGTTCAACCGTTTTCTTGATTACTACAAGCAAGCTCCTGATCTTAACATTCAGGAAGAGAAGGAGGTTAAGAGTAAAGGGGAGTATGTTCCAAAGAAAAGTGAGAA
>JAFYMJ010000205.1 GCA_017556665.1 Bacteroidales bacterium | reverse complement strand
TTAAGGGTAATAAAAAGATATGACTTTACAGGTCAAAGGAGAGTGAGCTTTGAATATACAATGTTTGCAGGGGTCAACGATTCAAAAAGGCATGCAGATGCTATAGTAAGATTACTTAAGGGGCTGGAGTGCAGAATGAACCTTATAAGATTCCATGCTATTCCAGACTCTCCATTGGTGCCGTCTGCCATGCCTGTAATTGAGGCTTTCAGAGACAGGCTTAATGCAAGTGGGATAACTACAACAATAAGGGCCAGCAGGGGCGAGGATATTTTTGCAGCGTGTGGAATGTTGGCTGGTAAGAAATGATATATGAAAAGAAGCTTTGTTTGTTTTTTGTTGCTTTTGGTGTTTGTAAGTGGCTGGGCTGAGGAAAAGCCAGATCAGAAACAGAGACCAAAGGTTGCATTAGTGTTGTGTGGTGGAGGTGCCAAGGGAGCAGCCCATGTAGGTGCACTAAAGGTTATAGAAGAGGTTGAACTTCCAATAGATATGATAGTTGGAACAAGTATTGGAGGTCTGGTAGGGGGAATGTATGCAATGGGATACAGTGCGGCAGATCTTGAGGGTGTCTTTAAGGATTGTGACTGGAATTACCTGTTGAGTGACAAACCTCTCAGGAGTGCTTCTTTGTATGAAAACAAGAAATCAGATTCAAAATATCTGTTCAGGATCCCTTTCTACGGGTTCTGGAAAGATTTTGATGATGATTCATCTGAAATAAAGGATTTTAGAGAGCAGGTTAAGGCATACCTGCCTGCCGGGTTTTTGTCGGGACAGAATGTACAGAATTATATAAACGGCTTTTGTGGGGGGTACCAGGACTCTATAGATTTTAAAAATCTCCCTATACCGTTTGCCTGTATAGCAGTAAGCCTTGTAAGTGGCCAGGAGGTTGTAATGTCGCAGGGGAGAATGCCGCAGGCAATGAGGGCAACTATGTCAATCCCCGGTGTCTTTGCCCCTGTGTATACTGAGGATGACGTTCTTGTGGATGGAGGTATAGTAAATAATTTCCCGGTAGATGTAGCAAGGGAGATGGGTGCAGATATTGTGGTTGGTATTGATATACAGAATGATCTTGCAACTGCAAGTGACCTCAAATCTATAGATAAAGTCTTTATGCAGATTGTTGGCCTTATGGGCAACGAAAAATACCTTGAGAACATAAAGGATGTGGATATTTTAATAAAACCCGATGTCTCAAAATATTCTACATTCAGCTTTAATGCACAGGCAGTTGATTCCCTAATGGTAAATGGTTATGTGGCAGCAGATAATATGAGGGGACAGTTGCAGGATTTGGCAAATGAGATAAGGAAATATGGAGATGTTGGAAAGATTGTAAATCCCAATGCCCCAAAAGCTACAGATGTAACCAAGGATGTATTCAAGTTTGAGACTGTAGAGGTAAGAGGTTTGTCGGAGAATGAGGGGCTGTGGGTAAAGAAGATAGCCGGACTTGAAGATGGTGCAATAATGACTGGTACTCAAATCAATACGGCTATAAATCTTATTGTAGGAACAAAAATGTTCTCTTCTGTCTCATACAGGATTGAGGATTCCCATACAAATCATGAGCGTCTTGTAGTTGATGTAAGAAAGGGACCTGCCAATGTTTTTGCTTTTGGAGCAAGGTTTGATTCAGAGGAGGCAGCTGCAATGTTGCTGCATGTTGGCTTGAATGAGTATAACTTGTTTGGGTCCAAACTCTCTTTAACAGGGCGTCTTAGTTATAATCCGTATGTGGAACTTGAGTATAAATATATTCCCGACGGGTTTGCATCACCTTCATTTGCATCCTCTTATGAATTCAAGAATATGGATATGAACATCTACCAGTCAGACAAGCAGATGAATTACTTGAGTCTGCAATCGCATAAGATAGATGTGAATATAAGCAACAAGTTCTTGAGAAACTTTATGTTTACATTGGGTGCAAGATTTGAATACTACAGTTTTCCTCAGTATTTACGGGATAACCCACCTGTATGGCTTATGGATTATCATGTGCATAATGGAGGATATGTAGATTTCTATATAGATGCAAACATGGATAGCCGTGACGATAACTTAGTCCCAACCAAGGGGCTTTTTATAGATGCAGAGGCTGAGTTTTTTGCTACAGATTTTCATGAGCAGACAAGCCCGTTTGGAACATTCAGGCTAAACCTTAACGGGGCAATAAGGCTTTCCAGAATATTTACCTTGTTGCCGGCTTTTTATGGAAGGACCATTATAGGAAAGTCTAACAGTCTGCCTGTGATGAACTTTGTTGGTGGAAATATTTACGGCAGGTATTTTTCTCATCAGTTGCCATTTGTGGGAATCAATTATGCAGATCTTGTTGGCAAATCTACTGTTATAGGAAGATTGGATTTACGCTCAGAAGTTGCCAAGAAGCATTATGTTTCTGCAATTCTCAATTATATGAGAGATGGAGAAAATGTTGGGGCGTTGTTCAATTCCAATGGAAGAAATACAATTGGTGCAGGTGTTGAATATACATACAGTTCTCCAATAGGTCCTATTTCGCTTAATATCAACTGGTCAGATAAAAGGGACAATGTTTCGGCATATGTAAATATTGGCTATTATTTTTAGTATGGATAAAGCAAAGCTTATAGCTCTATTGCAGGCATCTTGTTCAAAAAGAGAGTATTGCAGTGGACAGATAAGAGACAAAATAGAAAAACTGTGCCGCAGTGGCAACTTTGAAGAGGGAAGATTTTTGTCGGCCGACGAAATTGCAGAGATTATATCTTTGCTAAAAAAAGAGAAGTTTGTTGATGATTCCAGGTTTGCAGAGTTCTATGTGAGGGATAAGGCAAGATTCAACAAGTGGGGAAGAGTTAAGATAAGGCTTAAGCTTAAACAGCTTGGGCTTGAGGATTCCATAATAAACAGTGCAATTGAGCAGAATTGGTTGGTGTTTAAGACAGATGAACTTGAAGATATCTTAAGAAAGAAGTGGAATTCTCTAAAACAAGGGGAGAGTAATCTGTCAAAGAAACAGAAAGTGTTGAGGTATGCCCTTTCAAAGGGTTTTGAATGGGGAGAAATAATCCCAGTGTTAGATAAGTTAGGGTAGTTTTTTTACTATCTTTGTAAAGATTTAAATTTGTTAGAAGAAATGAGTGTTTTTAAAGAACGTCTGGATGCGTTAAGGAGGTCTCTTTGACTACGATTCAAAGGTAGAGAAAGTAAAGGAGCAGGAACAGATTACTCTACAGCCGGGTTTTTGGGATAATCCGTCAGAGGCAGAGAGTTTTCTTAAAAAATTGTCGGGAGTAAAATACTGGGTAGAGGCAATAAATAAGATTGATACTGCACTTGAGGAGTTGGAATTGCTGGAGCAAATGGGGGCAGAAGAGGGAGAGTTGGAGCAGGAGAGAACTAAAATAGACGGGTTGCTTGGAGAATTGGAGCTAAAGAGTATGTTGGGTGAGGAGGGAGATAATCTGGGTGCTCTTCTTAAAATCAATTCTGGAGCTGGTGGAACAGAGAGTAATGACTGGAGCCAGATGCTCCTTAGAATGTATACCAGATGGGGGGAGAGAAACGGATACAAGGTTTCGGTATATGATGTTATAGATGGAGATGAGGCTGGTATAAAGTCTGCTACAATAGAGTTTGAGGGGGAATTTGCATATGGGTATCTTAAATCAGAGAATGGGGTCCACAGGTTGGTAAGAATATCCCCTTTTAATGCTCAGGGCAAGCGTCAGACAACTTTCTCTTCTGTGTTTGTGTATCCACTGGTAGATGATTCAATAGAAATTGTCATTAACCCTTCAGATTTGGAGTGGGATACATTCCGTTCCAGTGGTGCCGGCGGACAGAATGTAAATAAAGTTGAAACAGGGGTAAGGGTAAGGCATATACCAAGCGGAATTGTAGTTGAGAATACAGAGACCAGATCGCAACTGGATAACAGACAGAATGCTTTAAGGATACTTAAGTCTCATTTATATGAGATTGAGCTGGAGAAAAAGAGGGCAAAGCAGGCAGAACTTGAGGGACAAAAGAAGAAAATTGAATGGGGCTCGCAAATAAGAAGTTATGTGTTGCACCCATATAAAATGGTTAAGGATCTAAGGACAAATATAGAGACATCTGATACAGCGGCAGTCCTTGATGGTGACCTTAACAATTTTATGAAAGGATATTTGATGGAAACTACAAGTAAATAACAAACATAAAAATAATACTATGGAATTTAATTACGTTGAAATGTTCCCACTAGGGAAAGATACAACACAGTATCATCTTCTTACCAAAGATTATGTAAGTGTAGAGAAGTTAGGTGATAAAGAGTTCTTGAAAGTTGATCCAGAGGGTCTTAGATTCTTGGCAAGACAAGCTTTTCATGATGTTTCATTTATGCTTAGACCAGAGCATAATGAGATGGTAGCAAAAATTTTGTCAGATCCAGAGTCAAGTGACAATGATAAAGCAGTTGCAATTCAAATGCTTATGAATGCAGATGTTGCAGCAAAAGGTCAACTTCCATTCTGTCAGGATACAGGTACAGCTACAATTGTAGGTAAAAAAGGCCAATATGTATTTACAGGTGGTGGTGATGAGGAGGCTCTTTCTCATGGCGTTTATGATACATATACAAATGACAACTTAAGATATTCTCAGAATATTGCGTTGGATATGTATAATGAGAAAAATACCGGATGCAACCTTCCTGCACAAATTGACCTTTATGCAACAGATGGCGACGAGTACAAATTCCTGTTTGTAGCAAAAGGTGGTGGTTCTGCAAACAAGACATATCTTTTCCAGGAGACAAAAGCTCTTATTACTCCCGACAAATTGGAGCCTTACTTGGTTGAGAAAATGAAGACATTAGGTACAGCAGCTTGCCCTCCATACCATATTGCATTTGTAATTGGAGGTACATCGGCTGAGCTAAACCTAAAAACTGTTAAATTGGCTTCTACTAAATATTATGATGCCCTTCCTACAGAGGGTGGCAGCGGCTCTGCATTCAGAGATGTAGAGATGGAGAAGAGACTTCTTAAGGCTGCCCATAATTTGGGAATTGGTGCTCAGTTTGGCGGTAAATATTTTGCTCACGACATTAGAGTAATCCGTTTGCCTAGACATGGTGCATCTTGTCCTGTAGGTATGGGTGTAAGCTGTAGTGCAGACAGAAACATTAAAGCTAAGATTAACAGAGATGGTATTTGGTTAGAGACATTGGATTCTAATCCTGCACGCCTTATTCCAGAGCAATATTTGTCTGGCTCTGCATTGGCAAATGGTGTAAAAGTAGACCTTAACCGTCCAATTGAGGAGGTGCTTGCACAACTTAGCCAATATCCGGTATCTACATTCTTGCTTTTGAACGGTACTATAATAGTAGGTAGAGATATTGCACATGCAAAATTAAAAGAGAGAATAGATAAAGGTGAGGGTCTTCCAGATTATATCAAGAACCATCCAATCTATTATGCAGGTCCTGCAAAAACTCCTAAAGGAATGGCGAGTGGTTCATTTGGCCCTACAACAGCAGGCAGAATGGACAGCTATGTAGAGTTGTTCCAGGCAAATGGTGGCAGCAAGATTATGATTGCAAAAGGTAACAGAAGCCAACAGGTTACAGATGCATGTCACAAACATGGCGGATTCTACTTGGGTAGTATTGGTGGTCCTGCAGCTATTTTGGCTAAGGAGAATATCAAGAGCGTAGAGTGTGTTGAGTATCCTGAACTTGGCATGGAGGCAATCTGGAAAATTGAGGTTGAGAACTTCCCTGCATTCATTCTTGTAGATGATAAAGGAAATGATTTCTTTACTCAGATAAGACCTATTTGCTGTAAAGACTAGCAAAATATAGAAGACTAGGCAAGGGTGACCCAAAAGTAAATGGGTTGCCCTTTTTTCATATACTTTCCATTCGCCACCCCACCTTCCTTCCACATCAATGTTCCCCAAAATGGCCTTCGGTCTGGCTAGCAATCTGTTCCATCTGTGCCGAATTTCCTAACTCACAGATGCCCCAATTTATCTACGAGGAGGCATCTGTTCAGACACACGGAAATTTTACGGCACATCTGCAATGATTGCCTACGCCACCTCAGGATATATTGTGGCCCTTTGCTGTTGCAGTACAGTTTGATGTGACCTCTCTTTTTTCATATATACACAACTTTCCATCCGTAGACTGCGGATGGGAGATTCTTTTGTATATAACGTTTTTGTTATATATTAATTATTTGACTAATAATTTGTTTGTTATATAAAAAATATATACTTTTGCCGCAAAATTTTAATTGGAAAACTAGGCAAAAATGGGTAGAAAAATTTGGAAATCAATGTGTAAAAGTGCTGTATTGGCATTTTTTGTTGCATTGTTCCCAATTAGTGCTTTTTGCCAAGATCCAGAGGTTGTTACAGATTCTTTAGTTACTTTAGGATTTGAAAATGTGTGCTGGGGGGAGGATGATAATGAGAGGGTTTACGTTGTTGAGAATATAGCATACAGGCTTAACGGAGTAGGTTTGGGAAAAGCTATTGACCTTATTCAGAAATCTGGTATGCCAGAGGGAAAAGGGTGCAGATTGATAGTTTTGGATAACAATGTGCCAAAAATTTCACTATATTGCGGAGTTAATGCACAAGCAGATACAACAGAAACAGTAGAGATAACCCGTGAGGATTGGGATGTGAGTTACAATCTGGGAGAAAGTTGGGAACTGGTAAAGAAACAGAAGAAAAAGAACAGCTCTCTGTTTAAAGTTGATGTTGTAGTATATCCTGAATTCAGCTTTAGAAATATAAAGCTGTCCAGGATGTATGACTTTTTGATTAACTTGTCTCCCGCTGTAGAGGTTTCTCTATGGAAAGGAAGCAAGTTTACTGCACAGTTAATTATACCTGTGTATAATAACTATGGATATAAATATGGCTCTGTAAGACCAGGCAACATTTCGTTGTCGCAGACTTTCAGATTGCCATACAATATATTTTTGACTGGTACTGTTGGTTTTTTCAACAATAACAGATGGGGTGTAGATGTGGATGCAGATTACCATTTTAAGAATGAGAGATTCTATCTGGATGCAAGACTTAGCTACACCGGTTATGGAGAGTGGGGAGAATATAAGAATGGAGTAAACATTCATCCGTTCAAATATGGATGTACAACTAAGGATATGCGATTCACTTTCTCTATAGGAGGTGGATATTATTGGGCTAAGTTCAATACTCAAGTGGCTTTACATGCAGAAAGGTATCTTTTGGGAGAGTATGGTGGAAGGTTGGATATCATAAGGCACTTTAAGTATTGTTCAATTGGATTGTATGGAATGATTGTACAGTATGCCGGAAATGATGGTATCAATGGTGGATTCAGATTCCAGGTAAACTTGCCTCCTTACAGGTATAAGCGAACAAAACATATCCCTAGAGTGTTACCTAGTAGAAATATGGGGTTTGCATATAATGCAGGAAATGAATTTAAGTATGGAAAGGGATTCAAATCTCTCCCATCAAACAATATAGCGGAGGAAAACAGATTTAATCCGTTGTTTATTAAACAGCAATTATTGAATTTTTAAGATTATAAACGTTAATTTAAATTAAATGCAAATGAAAAAATTTTTATCTAGCTTAAGCGCAAAAGTTGTGCTAGCTATTGCAGTTTGCTCAACTCTTCTAACAGCGTGCTACGAGAAAGCACCAGTTGTTATCCCAGAAGAGCCAGCTGATGCAGTTTATTATTTGGTTGGCTCAATTTACAACGGAGCTAACTCACAACAAATTTCTGGTACTGTTACTCTAAACGGTGAGTCACAAACAGGTACAACTTTTAGTTTCAAACTAACTCAACCTGGTACTTACACTCTAACAGCTACTGCTGCTGGTTACATGGATGTAACAAGAAGCATTGTTATTGTTGAGGTTCCAAAAGGTCAAGTTAGCGTAAACAGAGCAGATATCGCATTGTTCGATGCTAATGGTCTTGCTGTTGTTGCTCCTTCTGGTTCTCAAAAAATAGATGTTACTGCTGCAGATGTACAAGATGTTGCTGATGTATTTGGTATGCCTTCTGATGTTACTGCAGAGAACGGTAACTTGGTACTAGCTAAAACTAACGAGATTAACCCAGTAGAGGATGTCCTTGTTGCTGACTATGATGCTTATGTTGGTTTCATTATGAACTTTGAGCAATCTAAAGCAATTGATATGGAGGCTTACCTTGCAAGATGTATTTCTTCAGCTAAAGCTATGCCATATGCAGGCAGCTCATTTGAGGGTTGGGCTACTGAGACTCAAGAGAAAGAGGTTCTATTCCCTGGTAAAACTGCTATTGCTTACAACGTAGTTCACAACTTTGCTCTAAATGCATATGTAATTGAGTATGATGGTGCTGAGTATACTTGTGCTACTTTAGAGGAGGTTAACTCTGTTATCTCTGTAGTATT
>JAFYMJ010000204.1 GCA_017556665.1 Bacteroidales bacterium | reverse complement strand
CAGACAAAGCTCCACCAATACCTCTCAAAAATACAGCTCCATATTTCTTTACAGCCTTATACTCCCTCTCTTTTGGAGACAAATCAGGGTACATTCTTCTTAATTCCTCTGCATGCAGAAATTTTATATCGGGAACTAAAAATGGCTCAAAAACAGGATATTGCTCACATAACAGATACTCTGTATGCTTTAAAGCCTTATAAATTGCCCTAACTGTTTCACGCAAATACTCAACACTCCTTTGCGAGGTAAGCATTACCTTTTCCCAATCCCATTGGTCCACATAAACAGAGTGTATATTGTCAAGCTCCTCGCACGGTCTTAATGCATTCATATCTGTGTAGATACCCTTGCCAGGCTCTATCTTGTGCCTCCACAAAGTATAGCGTTTCCATTTTGCCAAAGATTGCACTATTTCAACAGTAGAGTGCTCGCCCAAGTCATCCACCTTAAAAGATACCGGTGCTTCTACTCCCGACAAATTATCATTTAATCCCATTCCAGAAACAACAACAAGAGGAGCAGTAACCCTTCTCAACTTTAGCTCTGCCGACAAATGTTGCTGAAATGTATCTTTTATAAATTTGATTGCCCTCTCTGTTTGCCAAACATCCAATTTGGATTTGTATCCATTTGGTATAAATATCTTAGCCATCTTCTCTCTTAAAAATTTAACCAATTTATAGAATTGTCTCTCCCCCAGTAGGTAAGCTGTTTTTTTGCATAGCGTCTGCTATTACGCTTTATAAGTTCCACAGCCTCCTGCAAAGGTACTTTATTATCTAAATAATCAAACAATTCCCTGTACCCTACCGTTCTTAACGCAGGAAGTTCTTTGAATGCAACAAGAGACTTAACCTCATCCAGAAGCCCCTGTTCCATCATTATGTCTACCCTCCTGTTTATTCTACCGTAGAGCTCTTCCCTGTCTCTGTTTATCCCTATCTTGTTGATTTTAAAAGGCCTCTCCTTCTTTGGAGCACTTTTCCAATCAGAGAACTTTCTTCCCGTCTGCAAAGTTACCTCCAAAGCCCTCACAACTCTCTGTGGATTGGCAATGTCAATTGAATCATAAGACTCCCTGTCTACCACTCTAAGCTGCTGTCTCAAATTCTCCAACCCCTCATTCTGCAGCCTCTCCATCAAAGATCCCCTCAATTGCAAATCAGCTTTTGGAAAATCATCCAATCCGTTGCATAAAGCATCTATATACATTCCGCTCCCCCCTACCATCACCAGCTTGTCATACTCCACAAACAACTTTTCCAAAAGAGCCATTGCCTCAATCTCATACAACCCCGCAGTATAATACTGCTCAACACTGTGGGAATGCACAAAATAGTGCTGCACCTGCCTTAACTGTTGCTCACTAGGCGGTGCAGTACCAATTTTCATCTCCCTGTATATTTGTCGGGAATCACAATTTATTATTGGACAATTATATTGTAGCGCAAGTTCTATGGAATAATCTGTTTTTCCTACTCCAGTTGGCCCCAATACAATTGTAAGCTCTTTACCCATTCAAATGTTCATTAATAATCTCCATTATCCTCACCTTCTGGAAGCTCATCATCCATAAACTGATCTTCTGAACTCTCCAATGCAGGCTCCTCGTATTGGTCATAATCCTCATACTTGCTCTCAAACTGGTCTGGATTTCTCCCTTTTTGAGCAACCAGTCTTGGATATGAGACTCTAGGATATTCATCAGTCTCCCCTATAAGCTCAAGCACAATTATCTTTAGATTGTGCATATCATATACATACTGCAACACAACCTCATCTTTTGCATTGGCCTGCTCCAAAGTAACGGCATCCATAGTACCATCCCCCATATCTATCAGTCCATAGATACTGGTACACTTACCTTTACTGTTCAAACCCTTGAACGCTACCATCTGGTCTGGGGCAAACTCCAGGTCATTGACCAAAAATTCATGCAATTTGTAAAGGGTTGTATTTGGTTTTATCTCATATTCCCTCATAAAGACTTTACTGCCAGGAATTGAAGCT
>JAFYMJ010000203.1 GCA_017556665.1 Bacteroidales bacterium | reverse complement strand
GGGCCTCAGATTGGGAAAATACATAAAATTCTTGGAGGAAAAGATTTTTCATTTGGAGTTATGGCAGGTGGTATAATGCCTGTAATATCAGCAACCTCATCTGGTAATTTTACTGGTAGTGTTGTCAATTATTCGTTAGGGGACAATAGTGAAAATGTATCCTATTCCGCTTCTCCAGGATACAATATTGGTGTGTATATGGATATGAGAATTCATAATAATCTGTATGTCACACCAGGTGTAAATTTTGTTGCTTATAAATACGAAAATTCCTTTGAATTTGATTTCATTAGGGATGTCCCAAGTTCACAGCCACATTACTATATTAAAGGGTATACCCAGAATACTTACAGGGAAAAATATTCAATGAAAATATTGGAGGTGCCGGTTCTGTTTTCATATAGATTCCCAATAAATGAAAACAGCCATTTTCAGTTGGATATGGGGCCTGTTATCAGTTATGGCATAATGGCCGGAATGAACGTTAATGGAACCAGTGACAGTGAAACTATGACAGCATATTGGATCAAAGACAATGAAAAGACAGATATTGTTTATTCAGGTATTGTTGCCAATGATATGCATTACACTGGCACAGGTGAGTTTAATTTATATGGCAATTATGTAGATTATAAGCAGATTCATACGGTTTCAAATGGAAGTGCACAGACATTTTCATATGCAACAAATGTAAAAGATGCACCTATTAAAAGGTTGAATTTTGCTATGTCAATAGGAGCGTTGTACGAGATATCCGGATTTGGAATAGGCGTATACTATAACTATATGTTTACCAATATGGCTAATCAAAAGTATTGGAATTCTGAAAGATGGCCAATATTTCAACAGACGGCCAATCTTCAAATGACAGACTATAGCCAAAAAAATAATTATCTGAGTTTAAAAATCAGTTATACATTTAGGTTTGATAAGTAGAGTATGAAAAATGTATTTTTATTGTTACTTGTTTCATTGTTTGCAATAGTATCTTGCTCAAAATTTGAAGAAAAAGAAGATGTGTATTCAATAGAGGGCAAGTGGGCTTATGAAAGTAGAGAAGACAAAGTTTGGGAGGTGGTTAAATTTTTACCGAACGGAGTATTTTATTTTTCCAATCAACGTGAAGATTTGAATATAGAAAATGAAAATCAGGATGGAAGGTATTCTATTGTAGGGAATCATATTGTGGGGACTTATAAACTGAATGGAGCCTTAATGAATCTGGATGCTACAATAATTGAAATTACAGATTATGAACTGACCCTTAAATCCAATGATACAGGGTTATACGTTACTTATCACAAGGTTATTGATGAGATATCTGTTGATTGTGATGAAAGATATACGCCAAATTATTCCCAATTGTTAAATCATAAAATAACAGGTTATTTCGCCCATAACCCATTAATGGTGAATGTTAACTCTCAGACTGGAGAAATAACGGGGGAACTTTATGGAATTACTATGATTGATGTTATAACTGAAAAAGGTATTGCTGTAGTTATAGTAAGTGTTAAGGGGATTAAAGATTATACTCAGTATTTTGGTAAAACTAAGGCTGATGTAGATAAAGAATACAGTCCAGAGTACGGGACGAAAAATGATGATATTTTCTATATCAATGGTGCCCTAGTCAGATATATTGGATTTTCGTATAATGAAAAGGGAGAGGTGTATGTTGTTCAAGTGATTGTACAGGATGATGCAAGTATGTCAGATATGGAAATTAAGGAGTATTTAGAGGGCAAGTATTACTTATATGAGAAAGGATGTGAGGAGAATTATTGGACGTATATGGATTCTCCCAACAGAAGTACTGCTACTGCCGGAATTGTATGGAATACCAGGATTGAAGAAAATGAGGGGATGAAAATAATTACATATCTAAAGTTGGACTAAAATCGCAAAATGAAAAAAATAGTGCTTCTTTTTATTCTGTTCCTTTCAATTTCAAGCTGTAGCAAACCGGTAGAAAAAGAAGAAATTGAATATGCTTTGATGTTGGAGGGGGAGTGGATTTGTGAAACCCAAATGCAATGGGAAGTAATGGAGTTTTCCCGTAGAGGAAAGTGCTTGTATTACAATGGTATTGTTGCCTGGAATGTGGAAAATATCCGCAAATATGATGGCTTTTACATTATCGAGGATAGTAATATTACTGGAGTATGTTCATCTTCTTTTAATAACGTAGATTTGGATTTTACCGTTTTGGAAATATCTGAATGTGAATTTACGGCAAAGCACAATAATACCGGAGTAGTAAAGACATATCATAAGGTGATTGAAGAGTGTGAACTGTATCTGGATGAGTCAATAACTCCAAGTTACCCAACGTTGTTGGAATCAGAAATCAAACGATTCAGGTCACATAATGACAACATTGTGTCAGTCAATGAAAAAAACGGTGAAATAAAAGCTGGCAGTGGAGGCCTTGTTTTGATTGATGTAATTACTGAAAGCAATGATATTGCTTATGTGAAAATAAAGGTAAATGGTATAATGGACCTGACTCCATACTTGGGTATGGAGCAGGATAGAATATTTACAATATTTGGAATGCCAACAGTAATAGAGGAAGAAGGTATATATTATTCTATTCGTGACTATCTTGTAGATTATATACAATTCCATTTAAATGCTAATAGTGAAGTACAGACGATTTCACTTAAGCTTATAGAGGATTCTTTGCCAAAAGACTCGGTTATAGGATATTTGGACAGGATGTTTGTAAAGGGTTATAACACTTCTGAATTTTTCAATCTATATCATTCGTCCAATGCCAAGATTGCATATTTCCCAGAGTATAATATCATCTATTTTTTGCAATTGTAGTTCCTTTATAATAATATAACCTGAAGTATTCAAAATAGTGGGTTATGGTACTTCAGGTTATATTGGAATGATTATGGCTTTTGGATTTTGCTGATTTTGTCAATCTCACTTCTGTTTTGGGCAATTACATCTTTTATGCAGGAACTAAGGTCGTCACCACTACCTTTCCCTTTTTTTACCCAATTGGCAATTGCCAGCAAATAAATCCAAGCAGCCGCAAGCGTAGAACCATACATTGTTGCACTTGTTGCAACTCCACTTGCGATTGTGCTGATTCCAGGTATAAATTTTAAAAGGCTTACAATTCCTACAGCTGCAATATTCCCAGTCAGGTTTGCTGCAATGTCCGCTCCAGGTACTGGAATCCAGATAGAACCTGCTGCTATTCCTGCATGAGTCTGGATGCAATCTACTATTTCATCAGGTAATGTTGATCTCATTCCGTTGTCCAAAGCTTTTACAGCAACAGCTGCTGCGGGGTAAAGTGCTACCATAATATTAAATTTTTAATGATTATAACTCGTTTTACCCTATGGAGTGCAGGAAGATTCAATTTATATCAAATTCATACGGAAGATTGAATGATTTTTTCAATGTCAGAATATGGAGTGGTTTACATAAAAGAACAGCACAAACTTGAATATCTGTTATCAGGTTTGTGCTGTTAAAGGATTAATACAATTTACAGTGTCTTTGGCGGATACATTGTGTCCCACCAGGTTGGGTCGTTCTGGAGCCATTTTGCAAACCAGGCAAAGATGGTGTTCTGCCATAGGATGCGTTTGTTGTAGTCCAGGATGTGGTGGTTCTGGTCTTTTACAAGTACCATATCTGTTGGTTTGCCCAAAAGTTTAAGGGCGGTGTACATCTGTATGC
>JAFYMJ010000202.1 GCA_017556665.1 Bacteroidales bacterium | reverse complement strand
TCTTCTACTTTTTGTCCCGATCACTCCAACATCCCCACCAGCTCCCGCTTCATTTCCGTATCAATATCCCTGTATCTGCTGAAAGCTTTGCTTCCCTCAGTATGGCCGGTAAGAGAAGCAACAAGATTAGGATCCTTCACTTTTTTGTAGATATTCCCGATAAATGTCCTCCTGGCCATATGGCTGGTTGCAATTGTATTTATTGGGACTTTCTTCTCAGTACGGGTCAACGGATCAAGTACTGTTACCATTCTTGTAATTTTACAAAGCTCAAGGATTGTTTTAATGTCATCATTATACCTCTGGGGAGAACTGAATGGAAGCAGTTGATCACTGAGAATATTGAAATATTTATCTACAATTTCTCTTGCCATATTATTCAAAGGAACTATCACGGTCTTACCTGTAGCCTTAATGGTTTTGTGTGGTATATACTCTATATTGCCGTTAATGATATCTGTCTTCTTAAGTTTCATCAAATCTCCAACCCTGCACCCTACGCAACATTGGAAGACAAATATATCCTTCTGGATGTTCAGGATAGGGTCATCTTTGAAATGGGTTGTATGAATTTTTTTCAGTTCATCGAGAGTAAGATAAAAAGGTGTGCCATAAGTTTCAGTTTCCAATTTGAACTTACTGAAAGGTTTATGAGTAATATACTCCTGAGTATAGCACCAATTGAGAAAGGCCCTGAACTTCTTGAACAGGTCGGTCATGGTATTCTTGCTCCTGGGTTTAGGGGCAGTCTTCTTCCCGATAGAACTGAATATTTCAGGATATTTTTCAAAATATATATGCTCACTCTCCACATAGGAATAGAAGTCTGAAAGAAAATCTGAGTCTATTTCATCCAGAAATATCGTATACTTTGAATTTGAACGTCTGGTACTCCTTACATACAGCTGGTACCTCTGCAATGTGCACTTAAGAACTTTATATTGTCGGGACCTTGAATCTGAAATTTCTTGTCTCTCTTGAAACTTCTCATAGATTTTGAAGAAATCTGATTCTTCCTTCTTTGAAATTGGAATCAACCCCTTAGTGTTTCCTTTAGAGAGGCATCCCTCTTTATTTTGGTAATAACTCCGGAGGCAATCAGACAGCCATGAAGGTGGAAGATTTGCAGGATTTTTCTCCATATCAAACATCATTTCAATATAGTTTCTGATATTGGAAATCTCTTCATTAATCTGTTTCCTGAGTTGATCATCATACAAAGCTTTGTGCATTATCATCTCCCTTTTAGCATCCCATAAATTTTGCCTGACAACAAGATTGGTTTTGACTTTTTTATCATAATACTTGCTGTTGACAAGTCTTACATAGATTGGAATTTCTGCGTCATTTGGCAATGCGTTTACCACAATAAGGAATTTAATAGTCATAAAATTTTTTATTACATCAGTTTTATTGTAGTAAAACTTAATATTCAACTACTTACGTAGTAATATAACAAAAAGTTATGACTTAAAAAGGGGATAATTCAAGTAAGAACGGCAATTACTTTTCCGAAAATCTTTCCCAAACTAAATTTTTCTCGTACACCTATGTACACCTATGTGACTATTAATTTCTCTTAACACCCTGAAAGAATGGTGATATAGGTGTACATAGGTGTACGCTGAAAAC
>JAFYMJ010000201.1 GCA_017556665.1 Bacteroidales bacterium | reverse complement strand
TTATTATGGCACAAGTAGATTTGAGCAAGTACGGTATTACCGGAACTACTGAAATTATTTACAACCCTTCTTATGAGGTTTTATTTGAGGAAGAGACAAAAGCAGGTCTAGAGGGTTTTGAGGTTGGTCAAGTTACAGAGTTAGGTGCGGTTAACGTTATGACAGGTATTTATACTGGCCGTTCACCTAAAGATAAATTCTTTGTAATGGACGAAACATCTAAAGATACTATCTGGTGGACTTCTGACGAGTATAAAAATGATAACAAACCAGTTTCTAAAGAGACATGGGCTGAGTTAAAGAAAATTGCTCAAGAAGAGCTTTCATCTAAAAAACTATATGTAGTTGATACATTCTGTGGTGCAAACGAGAACACAAGAATTAAAGTTCGTTTCATTATGGAGGTTGCATGGCAAGCTCACTTTGTAAAGAATATGTTCATCCGTCCTACAGAGGCAGAGTTGGCAAACTATGGCGAGCCTGATTTTGTAGTATTGACAGCTTCTAAAGCAAAAGTTGAGAATTATAAAGAGTTAGGTCTAAATTCAGAAACTGCTGTTGTATTCAACTTAACAGAGAAAATGCAAGTTATCATCAATACCTGGTATGGTGGTGAGATGAAAAAAGGTATGTTCTCATACATGAACTACCTGTTGCCTCTAAAAGGTATTGCATCTATGCACTGCTCTGCAAACACCAACAAAGAGGGTGAGACAGCTATTTTCTTTGGATTGTCAGGTACTGGTAAAACTACCCTATCAACTGATCCTAAACGTGAGTTGATTGGTGACGACGAGCATGGTTGGGATGACGATGGTATCTTTAACTTTGAGGGTGGTTGCTACGCAAAAGTTATTAACCTAAGCAAAGAGGCTGAACCAGATATTTACAATGCAATTAAGAGAAATGCACTATTGGAGAATGTTACTGTAGATGCAGAGGGTAAAATTGATTTCAGCGACAAGAGTGTAACAGAGAATACTCGCGTATCATATCCAATTTACCATATTGACAATATTGTTAAACCTGTATCTAAAGCTCCTGCAGCTAAAAAAGTTATTTTCTTGTCTGCAGATGCATTTGGCGTACTTCCTCCAGTTTCAATTTTAACTCCAGAGCAAACCAAATATTACTTCCTATCTGGCTTTACTGCTAAACTTGCTGGTACAGAGCGTGGTATTACTGAGCCAACTCCTACATTCTCAGCTTGTTTTGGTGCTGCATTCCTTTCATTGCACCCTACTAAATATGGTGAGGAGCTAGTTAAGAGAATGGAAAAATCAGGTGCTAAGGCATACTTGGTAAATACTGGTTGGAATGGTACTGGAAAACGTATCTCAATTAAAGATACAAGAGGTATCATTGACGCTATCCTTGATGGCTCAATTGATAAAGCAGAGACTAAAACTATTCCATATTTCAACTTTGAGGTACCTACATCTCTTCCAGGTGTAGATCCTGCAATCCTAGATCCAAGAGACACTTATGCAAGTGCATCTCAATGGGATGAGAAAGCTAAAGACCTTGCAAGCAGATTCATTAAGAACTTTGCTAAATTTACAGGCAACGAGGCTGGTAAAGCTCTTGTAGCAGCAGGTCCTCAACTATAATTGATATAAATATAGTAATATAATTAGGGAGCTGGCAAATAGTCAGCTCCTTTCTAATATATAACATCAATGAATAAAAATCTAAAATCATTATTGGCCATTGTAACAGTAATTATTATGGCAGCATGTACAAATCAGGAGCCAGAGTTACAGAAACTCATAACCAAAATAGAGAACGATGTCAAGCCACTAAGAAAAGAGGCTTGTATTGCACAATGGGACGGGAGTATATCGGGAAAAAGCGAAGATTTTGACAGATACGCCCAACTGAGTCAACAAATGACCGAATATTACTCCAACAAAGAGATCTTTAACCAATTGAAAGGATTTAAGGAAGGGGGAAAAATTAATGACCCTATATTAAAACGCCAATTGGACATTCTTTACAATGCATTCCTTTCCAATCAGGCAGATACAGCTTTGCTTAACCAGATTATAGTCAAATCTATGGAACTGGAGAAAGTTTATGGAGAGTACAGAGCTACATTAAATGGAAAAGAAATCACAGATAACGATGTAGAGGATATTTTAAGAACATCTAAAAACAATAAGGAACTACAAGAGGTATGGGAGTCTCATAAAAATATTGGCCCTAAGGTAGAAAAAGGTCTTATTGAGATAGTTAAGCTACGCAATATGGTTGCACAACAATTAGGCTTCTCAAACTACCACTCAATGTCTCTTGAGTTGTCGGGACAAAACCCAGAAGAAATTACAGCCTTATTGGATGAGCTTGACTCACTTACTTCAAAAAGTTTTGCTGAACTGAAAAATGAAATGGACAATGCTTTCTCAAAGAGATACAATGTAAAGAAAGAGGAGCTTATGCCATGGCACTATCAGGGAAGATATTTCCAGGAAGCACCAAATCTGTACCCTGTTGACCTTGACAAATACTATGCAGACAAAAATCTGGAAGAATTGACAATAAACTTCTACAACAGTATTGGAATGGATATTACAGGAATGGTTAAAAACAGTTCATTATATCCTCAACCAGGCAAAAACCAACACGCATTCTGCACAGACATAGATGGTTATGGTGATGTAAGAATATTATGCAACATTGCACCAAATGAGAGATGGATGGATACTATGCTTCATGAATATGGTCATGGAGTATATGCTCAAGGTCACGACAACTCTAATCTTCCATATTTCTTGAGAGATGCTGCACATACATTTACAACAGAGGCCGTTGCAATGATTTTTGGACGATTGTCAAAAAATGCTGAGTGGATCAGACAGAGTCTTGGACTTACTGATAAAGAGAAGGAAAATATTGCAGAAAACTGTTTTAAAGCCACTAAACTTCAACAAGTTGTATTCAGCAGATGGGTACAGGTTGTATATAGATTCGAGAAAGAAATGTATGCAAACCCAGATCAGGATCTGAATGCATTATGGTGGAATCTGGTTGAAAAGTACCAGCAGCTTAAAAAACCAGCAGGAAGAAATATGCCAGATTACGCAACTAAAATTCATATTGCATTATATCCATGCTACTACCATAATTATCAGCTTGGAGAATTGTTTGCATCTCAAATGCACTACTACATTGTAAACAACATTACAAAATCCAATGATATTTCTAATGAATGTTACATTGGCAATAAAGAAATTTGCAAATGGATGCAAGAAAACATATTCTCACCAGGTATGAAATGGGAATGGAACGAGTTTATTGAGAGAGCAACTGGTGAGAAACTGACTGCCAAATATTACGCTCAACAATTCAATCTTAACTAAAAGACTAAAAGGTGTAAAGATCAGAGACTTCTCTCCTTGGCAGACAAGACAAATGAACATCTTTATCTGCCTTTACACCTATAGAATGCAGTGCCTCTGCAACTTGCTTATACGCTTTTGCAGGGGTATTGTTATTTTCACTCAAGTGGCACAAAAATATATGTGATAAACCTTTATGATACACCCTCTTAATTGCTGATGCTGTCTGTTCGTTACTCAAATGTCCGCAACCCTGCATTATTCTTACTTTAAGCTCAGGTGAATAACTCCCCTCCAACAACATGTCCAAATCATAATTACTCTCAAAAATAATAACATTAGACATTTTGCAGTAATCTATAACATCTTGAGTCACTTCTCCAAGATCTGTAAGGAAAGTAAACTTAATGCCGTTGAAATTTATATGATACCCAACAGTTTCAGTTGCATCATGAGGGACAACAAAAGGGGTAAATTCTACATCTTTATATCTTGTTGGAGTATGTGGTTCACACTTTCTTACAGATCCCGACAATCTGCATCTGGTACAAGGGTGGTTGTCAAGTGATTTATGCAAGAGTGATGTTGCATAAACAGGCAAAGAATACTTCTCAGACAAAACACCTACCCCTTTAATATGATCTATATGGTCATGAGTAACCAATACAAACTCAATTGAATTTATATCAATACCATGTTCCTGCAAACGCTTTTTGACTGTTCTTGGGCCAATGCCTGAATCTATAAGAAATGCAGTATTCTCATTGCCAATGTAATAACAATTGCCATTACTGCCACTGGATAGACTAAAAAACTTAATCATTTGACAAAATTTCTGCTACCTTACAGCATAAATCCTCCTCAACATTGTATAGCAAAACATTAAAGCCCAATTTTTTTGCTGTTTCAATGTTTTTGGGTGCATCATCAATAAATAGAGACTCGTGCGGCAATATTCCCTCCTTTACAAGCAATTCATTAAAAATTGCCTCACCTGGTTTAGACAAATTCATTTGATATGAGAGATATAGCTTATCAAAGACATCATCAATTGCAATACCTCCAGATGCCTCTTTAAAAAGGGTTTTACACCCCTCCCACGCTATTGGATTGTTATTGCTCAAAAGCAACAATCTGTATTTTTTCTTTAGTTCCAACAGCATTTTTACTTTTTTGGGCTCCACATCAGTTAAAAAAGCACATAAAGCGTCATCTATCTGTTTGTCAGAAAGCTCCTTAGCACTACTTCTCTCCCTAATTATATCTCTAAACTCAGCCGACGACATATCACCATTTTCAAATTTGGCAAAAAAGCCGCTTTGGGCATATGGATTCAGGTAATCACCAAAGTTTGGAAATTTAAGAGAATTAGAAAAAGCATTAAGGCATCGCTCTTTGTTGAGCGATACCAAAACGCCTCCCAAATCAAATATAATTGTTTTAATCATCCTACAACCTCTCAATTAGCTTGGTAAACAGTAAGGTCATTCTGTCTGCAGCAGCATCTGCTGCTTTTACAACATCATCACCATCATTTACATAATCATCTGCATAATCATCGTGAGCCTCATTGGTTATTACAGAGATTCCAAATACAGGAATTGAGCTGTGTCTGGCAACAATAACCTCTGGAATTGTAGACATACCCACTGCATCTGCCCCTATTGTCCTAAAGTATTTGTACTCTGCAGGAGTCTCATATGTTGGGCCTGTACTTGCAAGATACACACCCTCTTTAAGGGTAATGTTCTCCTCTTGTGCAATCTCCTTAGCCAATGCCATAACAGACAAATCATATGGACGTGTCATATCTGGGAATCTAGGGCCAAAATCCTCTAAATTCTTACCAATCAATGGGTTTGGAAGCAAGTTTATATGATCTCTAATAATCATCAAGTCACCTACTGTAAAAGAGAAATTAACACCTCCTGCAGCATTTGAGACAAAGAGATATTTTATCCCCAACACTTTCATTACTCTTATTGGAAGTGTTACCTGTTCCATTGGATACCCTTCATAATAATGGAATCTTCCCTGCATTGCAACCACAAATTTACCTCCAAGATATCCTGCTATAAAATTACCCTTGTGTCCAACAGCAGTAGAACGTGCAAAATTTGGTATATCCCTATACGAAACAACTATAGGATTCTCAATTTTATCTGCAAGTTTGCCTAAACCGCTACCAAGAACTATTCCGGCATATGGAGTCTGCTCACCAATTTTAGATTTGATGTATTCAGCAGCTTCGTTAATTCTTAAAACTCTCTCATCCATAACTTAAACATATAATTTTTTATAAATGGAATTTACCTTTTCAAGTATCTCTTTCTCACCCTCTACAACTCTGTTCTTCATAACAAACTTGCCATTACATATTACAGATTCAACACACGAAGAATTTGCTGAGTATACAAGGTTAGAAAGGAAGTTGATATTAGGAGTAAATGCATAATTGTCAATATCAATAATATTTATATCTGCCAATTTTCCCACTTTTATTTCACCTGCATCAATACCTAAAGCCTTGGCTCCATTTACAGTTGCCATATCCATCAGCTCATTCAATGGAAGTGCGGTTGGATCTTCTCTCCATCCTTTCTGCAAAAGAGCTGCAGTTTTCATGGTCTCCCTCATGTCAAGATTATTGGATGAGCCGTTTCCATCTGTTCCCAAAGTAACATTTATACCCCTCTCTTTCAACTCATTATATAAAAATTTATATCCCGATGACAACTTTAGGTTTGAGTTTATATTATGTACTGGAGTTACTCCATATCTGGCCATTATATCCATATCGTTATTGCTCAACCATACACAATGTGCAGCAATTACCTCTGGACCAAGAACTCCCAATTTTTC
>JAFYMJ010000200.1 GCA_017556665.1 Bacteroidales bacterium | reverse complement strand
TCATGTTTGCAATTCCCCCACCCACAGATGACAAGAAATCTGGGATTGAAAAAACACCGGTAGAAAAACCTATTGCGGCGTTAAGGATAAGTCCTATAGTAAGTACAATAATTACATTTATTCTGCTTATTGCAAGCCCAATAACAGCAATATATGGCAGAAGTAAAATTAGATTGAACTCCTGGGCTGCAGTAATGAATTCTGTCTGGAAACCCTTGACAATATACAGGATTGCAACAATAACTGCAGCTGGAGCAGCAATTTTTACATTGGCCTTGAACTTGTCTGACATATTGCACTCTTGCGTTCTGGTGGCTGCAATAGTTGTGTCAGAAATAAAGGAAAGGTTATCACCAAAAAAAGAACCTCCCACAACTATAGCTGTAAGAAATGGAGTAGAAAGAGAAGTCTCTGCAGCTATTCCACTGGCTATTGGGGCAAGGGCAACTATAGTTCCAACACTTGTTCCAATTGACATGGAAATAAAGCAGGAGGCAATAAACAGTCCGGCAAACAGAAAGTTAGAGGGTAAAATAGAGAGAGTAAAATTAACAGTACTCTCTATGGCTCCAATCTCTTTGGCTGTTGCGGCAAAAGCACCGGCCAATATGAATATCCATATCATAAGAAGAATATTCTTATGTCCGGCACCTTGAGAAAACACTGTTATCCGTTCCTCAATGCTTTTCCCTTTTTGCAATATCAGTGCATATATCGACGCAATAAGAAAAGCACTTGCAATAGGTATTTTATAGAAATCTCCAATAAAAATGGAAGTTGCCAGATATATGAGCAAAAAAAGCACTAGAGGCGATAATGCCAGTAGCCCTTTCAAATGTTTTATATTGGTTTTGGATTTTTGCATACTTGTAATTTTGGTGCAAATATAAACCTTAATAACTTTGTAAAGCAAATGAATTTTATTGTATAGAGTATGAAACAGGTTATACTGGCTTTTTGTTCGCTTATTATTGCAATGCATTGTAATGCCCAAATTACATTGCCATCTATATTTTCAGACAATATGGTATTGCAGCAAAAGGCAGATGTCAAGATTTGGGGCATGTCAAAGCCAGAAGAGAGTATAAAAATCAAAACATCATGGAGTTCAAAGGTATATGCCACTACAGCAGACAGTTGTGGCAAGTGGAGCATATATATTAAAACGCCAAGGCATAGTGTAAACCATTCCATAGAGATTTTTAGCCTCACCGACAAAAAATCAATAAGAAACATTCTGATAGGAGAGGTGTGGCTGTGTAGCGGACAAAGCAATATGGAGTTTGAGGTGCTTCCTAGCAAGGAACAGTCATGGATGACAGGGATGGAGGGGGCGCAGGCAGAACTTGAAGATACCAACTATCCATATCTGCATTTCTTTAAAGTGGAAGAAGGTTGGGATTACTATACTCCACAGAAAGATTGTAAAGGGGAGTGGGTTGTATGCAATGCAGAATATGCAAAAACCTACTCTGCAATTGCTTTCTTGTTTGGAAAATATCTTTATAAAAGTCTGAATGTCCCAGTGGGAATAATTTTGAGTGCATATGGCGGAACACATGCAGAGTCATGGACCAGACAAGAAGTTATGCAAAACAACCCTCTTTATAAAAATGTGTTGGAGAAATACACTCCACAGGCAATGGAACCCAAGGGGTATAACCATAAAGTCCCATCATCAATCTGGAATTATATGGTAAACCCAATTGTTGGTTATACAATAAAAGGGAATATCTGGTATCAGGCAGAATCCAATGCTTTTAGGGCAAAAGATTATCCTGCTGTCTTTGAAAATATGGTAAACGACTGGAGAAAGCAGTGGGGACAGGAGAGATTGCCATTCTACTTTATGCAGGTAGCTCCTCATAGTACACAACCTGCAAAATTAAGAGAGACACAAGCCCAGTGTTGGTTGAACGGCAATTTAAAGGATATTGGAATGGCTACGGTAATAGATGCTGGAGACTCATTGGATCTGCATCCAAAGAATAAAATCTTACCGGCTCAAAGGTACCTTGCATGGGCTTTAAACAGAGAGTATGGCAAAAATGTAGAGTGTTGTGGCCCATTATATGAATCATACAAGTTGGAAGGCAACAAAGTTGAGATAACTTTTAAGTATGCAAAAGGGTTGTATATAAAGGATAACGAGATTGTAAATGATTTGTACATTGCAGGCAAAGACGGCAAGTTGTATCCAGCCTTGGCAACTATAGAAAAGGGAAAACTAAAAGTTTGGAGCAAGAATGTATCTCGCCCCAAACTTATCACTTATTGCTGCAGCAACTATTGCAAAGGAAATATTTATAATTCGGCCCAGTTGCCTGCATATCCATTTAGAATAGAGATAAATTAAAAGTCCTCTTTCCTTTTTATCTCTTTTTTAATGAAGATTGGCTCATTATTCTCCGACAACCCCTCTACAATAATGGTGTATGTAGAAACATTGTCTGAAGTGTAGAAATCTACATTGGCTTTACCGTTTGTAACATTTACATTAGGATCCCAGAACAACAAGCTTCTTAGCGGCTCTTTTGCCCTCTTTGAATTGTATGATACGTATTTAGGGAAATAGGTTTTTGCAGGTTTCTGCCATCCTAAAGGTATTGTTGATGTTACATTTCTTGCTCCACCCCTTTCAATTGTTTTGGTACTTATCATAACAACACTTCTTGGGAATAGAGCACCATCCATTGAATTGTTGAATTTGGCTGCTTCTATACCCTTTATGTATGCAAAACCATCAATGTCTGCAATACTCAAGAAAGACAACTCCTGGAATGCCAATTCAGGATCTGGATATACAACACCATTTATATAGACAATGATAGGAGCCCAGCCACCTGTTGCCTGCATTCTTGTAGAACCTCTTCCCGATTGGCAAACTATATATGGATATCCTATAGTGTCATCGAATTTTAGAGGAGGACATGTAGCCACTATATACGAAGGCAAATCGTATGACTGGTATGGAACAAGAGCTTGTTCACCTCTGAACTGTCCCTCTTTAAATTCATATGAAGGGAGAGGGGAGATATTTTTTTGTTGAGATTTGTTTGTTCCAACAATATAGACAGGGTCAATTGTCTCTACCCAACCTTCGTCTGCATCACCCAAATCATATAGGTTTGTTATTACATCATTTTTGTATTTTTTAGAATACTCATTGAATTTAAGGAATTTAGGGTATGTGTAATCTTTAGCAAAAATATCTGGCTCCAAGTCTGGTGCAAATTTCTTTCTGATGCCGTTGCTTCCCACTGTAGATATTATGAATCTTGTGCCATTTGGAAAATTCAGGTTTTCCAACGCAAACCAACCGGTTGTATCAACATATCCCATTGTGGCATAGTTTATTGAAGGGGCAATAAATGATACAATTGTCTCCTTTTTCTTCTTAAGGAAGCTGGATACCTTACCGCTTATAGTTTGTGAATATTCCTTACCCAATGTGTACTTGTGCAAATTTCCTTTAAGGATTTTTGGCAAATCATAGTATTTCCATCCTTGGGCAAGCATAAGATAATCCATCTCTTTGTATCTGTTTCTGCCTAAAGAGTCTTTTGTAAAATAGTATTGAGGATTCTCTACGTAACCTGCCAACTCACTTCCCACTAACATATATGTCTTTATATTGTGGTTCTGGTTGCTGTATGGGGCGTAATCGTTGTCTGTAACACTTATGGAGAAATTACCACCCAGTGGAGTGCCGTCTTGTTTCTTTAGATCAATTGTGCAAGATACTTTCTCCCTTGCAAGATAGCTCTCTTTGTTTGTTGATATTTCTGATTGTGGGTTATTGTTGTTATATACAAAGAATGTTCTGTGTGCATATACATTACCCTTTTCATCTACAACAGCAACATTGTTGATGCCAGGAGTAATATTGTTGTTTGACAGTTTTAATGTCTTTGTATTAAAGTCATATGGTATTTTATAATAGATTTCTGTGTTGTTGTACATTACAATGCTTGCAGCATCTTGAGGAGCTATATTCTTGCTGTAAACATTCATAAGTATGTTGCTGGCAGTTACATTCATGTTTATAACCACAGCACTTTCCTCTGGAAGAGGGAAGTTTACTCTTGCTGAGTCTCCCTCTGGAGTGTGTACAATTGCGTACATTTTGTCGGGAATCTGAGGAATGTTAATGAACATTGTACCCATTCCCATGTTTGTGCTCTCAAATTGAGCAATTTTTGTATCTGATTTGTCAAATACTTCACCTTTTACTTTTATCCCCTCGCCTTTGCTGTTTATGGCTTTAATGGCAATAACAGAATTATAGCCCGGTACATATCTGCCACTTTCTGGCATAAACTGCACATCTATATTTTCCTTTTCCTTCTTGGCTTTTGTGTTTGGCCCCAGTACTCCGGCCTCCAAATATTGTGTAGAGGTTTTTACATCTCTTTCTGCTAATGATTCTACATAACTGTCTTTTAATGGATTACGAAGTTCAATGTTTTTATTGAACATATATTCAGGGGTGAAATTCATCATCCAATATGAGTATCCCCTTATAACAGCTATGCCTGTATTAAGGTTTTTGGGAATGGCAATGTGTCCGGTAAACTCTCCGTTTGTGCGTTTGATTTTTACCCTCTCTTTTACCCCTTCAACCATTACATCTTTCATAGTGTTGACATCTTTTTGGGCCATAGATGATATCAACTCTACATATATATAATTGCTCTCTTCAAATTGAGAGAGTGCGGAACTGTTTTTAAGGTAACCCTTAAACCATATTGTATCACCAACACAATATACCTCTTTATCTGTGTGCAGATAAAGTTTCTCAGGTGAAAGATATTTTGAATATGTGTCAAATCTGTCTACAAATGTTTGTTCATTTTGCCCCTGAGCAAAAACGTTAAACTGGATAAGTAGGCATACTAGCGATAATAAAAATCTGTTCATATACTTTAGTTTGTGCTGATAAATACAATAAAACCCCACCTGCATAATGAATGTAGGTGAGGTTTGTATTATTTGAAAATTGAATTACTCAATAAATCCAAGAATCTCTCCCTTCTCTACTTTGTCACCTTGTTTAGCGCAAATTGCAACTATGCGGCCTGTAATAGGAGATTTAACTTCTTGTGGTCCAAAGAATGCCTCAACGTAGCAGATTGGAGCATCTTGTTTGAACTCTGTACCAATGTTTGGAGCAGTTGATTTGTCTGCAACATCATATTGCCAAATAACGCTACCCTTAACTGGTGATTGGATAGGTTTTGCATTAGGATATTTTGCAACATACTCATCAATGTCAAACTTAGGCATCTCAACAACTGGACGAGTAACAATAATAGGAGCACCAGCTTTTGCTTTAGCAGCCTCAAGATCTGTCTCAAAGCGTTTTTTAGCAATACCGCTCTTGTAATCTCTATATTGACGCTCGTGCATTGCAAACTCGAACAATTCCTCATCGTCTTGACCTCTGTCCCAACCCTCTTCTTTCATCATTTGCTCAAACTTAGGAAGCTCGTTAGGGAACTCGTCTTGTGGGTTGCCAGTGTAGAACTCCAAACCTTTCTCTTTAACAATCTCAATAATCTCTGGAGCAAGTTTGCCAGGAAGTGTACCTGTCTTACCTAAGATCATGTTCATTGTATCTTTGTCAATTGTCTTCCATCTAGGCTCACCTTTAAGAGTATGCATCAAGTTCATTAGTGCAGTATTCTTAACATATTGGCTGAATGGAGTTACTAGTGGTGGGTAACCTAATCTAGGCCATACATACTCAACCTCTTGGAATAGCATAACTGCAAGCTCGTTAAGAGTAACCTCTTTCTTGCCTTGATTTCTTAGTGACATGTTAATTGCACCGTGGAAACCTTTTAGGTCTGCCATCATTGAACCCATCATACCGCCAGGAAGACCGCAACCTACAAGTAATGATGAACATTGGTAGTTGGTTGGCTCAATAAAGTATCCTAGATAGTCATCAATGAATGTTTGAGTCAATCTTCTTGCCTCCATGTAAGCATCCATGTTAATGTCTTTTACCAAGAAGCCTGCATCTTTCAACATTGCTTGGATGGTAATTACATCTGGGTGAATCTTACCCCATGAAAGTGGCTCCATTGCAACGTCAATATAGTCTGCACCAGCTCTTGCAACCTCTAACATAGAAGCAACTGAGAAACCAGGGCCTGAGTGACCGTGATATTGAACTTTAATATGAGGATATTTGGTTTTAATCTCGTTAGTTAATCTGCCAAGGAATGCTGGACGGCCAATACCTGCCATATCTTTTAGACAGATCTCATCACAACCATACTCAACAACTTTGTCAACTATTCCCATGTAGTACTCTACAGTGTGTACTGGAGAATATGTGATACTCAAAGCTACTTGAGAGATCATTCCTCCTTTTTTAGCTCCAATAACTGAACCTTTTAGGTTTCTATGGTCGTTAAGACCGCAGAAAGATCTTGCAATGTTGGTTCCTTGTTTAGCTTTAACTTTGTACATCAAGAAACGAACATCCTCTGGAACTGGGTTCATTCTAAGAGCATTAAGACCACGCTCTAGCATGTGTGTTTGAATACCCACTTTGTTGAAAGGTGCTGTCCACTCTCTTACAGCTTTGTTAGGGTTCTCTCCAAATAGAAGGTTTACTTGCTCAAAAGCACCACCATTTGTCTCAACTCTATCAAAACAACCCATGTCAATAATAACTGGGGCAATTTGTTTAAGTTGGTGAACCATTGGAACATACTTTCCAGATGATTGCCACATATCTCTATACAAAAGAGAGAATTTAATTTCGCGTGCCATAAATAAATAACGTTGTTTATTGTTTAATTAAAATTGTTTCTATTATAAAGTCTACAAATTTATAAAAATTTTGCTCTTAAAGTGCAATTTATTTAATAAAAATCTGTTGAGAAGCCGGGGTTATTCAAAAATTAGATTAAAAAAATTAAAAAATTATTGCAGGATATAAAAAAACATGTATCTTTGCAGTCCGTTTGAGAGAAATCTTAACGGAAAACATGGTGATTGTAGCTCAGTTGGTTAGAGCGCTGGTTTGTGGCACCAGAGGTCGTGGGTTCGACCCCCATCATTCACCCAAGGAGTTGTTCAGAAATGGACGACTCCTTTTTTTATTCGCTTTTATGAATATCTAAAATTTTTATCTTTGTGTGACTATACGATTATTGAGGGTAAAAACAGATTTTGATATGGGAAAGAGAACAGTTACAAGAAGTGAGTTTATAGAGGCGTTAAAAGAGAGAATTCTGGTATTGGATGGTGCAATGGGAACATCCATCCAACAATATAATTTAACCCAAGAGGACTTCTTGGGGGGCAAGGGTAACAATGATATTCTAAATATTACCCAACCATCTGTAATAGAGGAGATTCATAATAGCTATATTGCAGCTGGAGCAGATATAATTTCAACAAATACTTTCAGTGGAAACAAATTCTCGCAAAAGGATTACAACTGTCAGGACAAGGTATATCAGATAAATTTTGAGGGTGCAAAAATAGCAAGAAAGGTTGCAGATTCTGCGTCAAGGAGAGTTTGGGTTGCAGGCAGCATGGGGCCAAGTGTAAAATCACTGTCAATGGCAGATGATATGAATACTCCTCATTTGAGAAGTGTAGGATTTAAGGAGATGGTTGCTGCTTATACGGAGCAGGTAAATGCTTTATTGGATGGTGGTGTGGACATTTTGCTTGTAGAGACTGTCTATGATGTGCTTAACTGTAAGGCCGCCTTATATTCTATAGAGCAGGTGCTAAAGCAAAGGTCTCTAATAAAGGATGGTTATTGGAATATCCCTGTGATGGTTTCCGCTACGGTGAATGACAAAGGGGGAAGATTGCTGCAAGGTTCCAAACTGGATGCCCTTTATTATGCCATATCCCAATTTCCAATAGTTTCGTTTGGCTTGAACTGTTCTTTTGGAGCAAAGGATCTTGCTCCATTTATAGAGCAACTAGGGTGGATTGATTGTGCTGTAAGCATTTATCCTAATGCCGGATTGCCTAATGCTATGGGAAAATATGATGAGCTGCCTGAATATACAGCTGAGTGCATCAGAAATTTGTCGGGGAAGGGGATGATAAATATAGCAGGGGGATGCTGTGGTACAACTCCAGAACATATTAAGGCTGTGGCTGAGGCTGTAAAAGGGTGTGATCCAAGAAAATATGTAGATTCATTGTCGGCCGACAAAAATTTGGACAATTTGCATTTGAGTGGTTTGGAATCTCTTTTGGTGAATAGGAAGGTAAATAATTTTGTAAATGTGGGTGAGAGGACAAATGTGGCTGGAAGTGCAAAATTTGCCAGACTGATTAGAGAGAAGGAGTATGTGGCAGCGGCAGATATTGCAAGAAAGCAGATTGAGGATGGTGCAACCATTATAGATATAAATATGGATGATGCCATGTTGGATGGTGCTGCCCAGATGGAGAACTTTGTAAGGTATATAAATACAGACCCTGATATAGCCAAAGTCCCTTATATGATTGATTCTTCAAATTGGGAGTGCGTTGTTGCAGGTTTGGAGAACTGTATGGGTAAAGGGGTGGTAAACTCTATAAGCCTTAAGGAGGGAGAAGAGGAATTCATAAGAAAAGCTGAGATTATAAGGAATTTTGGAGCTGCGGTAATTGTAATGGCTTTTGATGAGAGGGGGCAGGCTGTAACTTTCAACAGAAAAATAGAGATTTGCAAAAGGGCTTATGATTTGTTGGTAAACAAGGTGAAATTTAGCCCGTCTGATATTATTTTTGATTGTAATATTCTGACTGTGGCCACAGGAATTGCAGAGCATAACAACTATGCAGTTGATTATATCAATGCGGTAAAATGGATTAAAGAAAATCTTCCTGGAGCAAAAACTTCTGGAGGAGTATCAAATCTATCTTTCTCGTTTAGAGGTAACAATACTGTTAGGGAGGCTATGCACTCTGTCTTTTTGTATCATGCAATAGCAGCTGGATTGGATATGGCTATTGTAAATCCTTCTATGCTTCAGATTTATGACAATATAGAACCGCAATTGCTTAAGAGGGTTGAGGCTGTTGTCCTTAATGATATTTCAATTTTAGGAGATGATGCAGATAAATATGAATCTGCAACAGAGGCTCTTGTTGAATTGGCAGGGGTAATTAAAGAGAAAGAGACAGTTGCAAAAGAGGCTAAAATGGAAGGGAAGGCTGTTGATGGAGAAAAGTTAAAATGGAGAGAAGAGGGGTATGGGAAAAGGTTGGAGTATGCTTTGGTAAAAGGAATTACTGAATATTTGCAGACAGATGTAATGGAGGCTTTAAGGGATCTGGAGTCTGCAGTTAAAGTAATTGAGGGGCCACTGATGGCAGGAATGGATAAAGTTGGAAATCTTTTTGGAGAGGGGAAAATGTTCTTGCCGCAGGTTGTTAAGAGTGCAAAAGTGATAAAGAGTGCTGTTGAGATTCTTCAGCCGTATATAGAGAGCCAACCTAATGGAGAAAAAGAGGGGAGAGCCAGCAAGATTGTTATGGCAACAGTTAAGGGTGATGTGCATGACATTGGAAAGAATATAGTGTCCATTGTTCTTGGATGCAACAATATGGAGGTTGTGGACTTGGGTGTGATGGTAGACATAAAAGAGATTGTAGATACAGCAATACAGCAAAAAGCATCGTTTATTGGTGCAAGTGGTCTCATTACCCCTTCTTTGCAGCAAATGGAACTCTTATGCCAGATGTTGCAGGAAAGGAGAGATGAAATGATTGCAAAAGTTGGGCGTCTGATTCCGGTTATAGTTGGAGGTGCAACTGTTTCATCTGTATATGTTGCTGTAAAATTGGCACCGCTATACAGTGGTTGCGTAATATATGGAGGGGATGCCAGCAGAACCGCACTTATATGCAAAAAGTATCTAGCAGCCATATCTGCAGGGGAACAGGAGATGTTTGAGAGGGAGATAAAAGATGAACAGGAGAAAATATCTAATGCATACTATTCCCGTAATGAAGAGTTTGTAACACCATCTGAGGCAAGGAAAGAAGCTCCTGTATACTCAGCCGACAGTTTTGTACAAGTATCTGGTTATGGGGAGAATAACCTGTTGGCAAAGGATGTGAACATAGGAGAGCTCGTTCAGTATATAGACTGGACTGCATTCTTGAATTTCTGGGGATTCAAAGGAACTTTTGCCCAAATAATGTACGGCGATGATTCCAAAAAGGGCCAGGAGGCAGAGAAACTTTATGAGCAGGCAACAGAACTTCTGGCAAGTGCTGTAGTGGGGGGAGAATATAAGGCTCAGGCACTTGTTGAGTTTTATGATGCGGTTGCCACAGTAAAGGATAATAAAGATGTCATTCTCCTTTTTGAGAATGTAAAGACTACTTTAGAAGAGGAGCAGAATGGTACTGCTGATGCAAAGGTGCATTATGCAGAGTGCAATCCAGAGGGGAGAAAAGTTGTTGGGGAGTTTGAAATGCCTAGACAACTAAAGAAAGGAAGCGGGTACAGGTCTGTTGCAGATTATTTCCCATACTTTGGTGAGAATGGATTCAGGAAAGCACCTTCAGCCGATAAAAAAGTATCAAAAGTGGGAGTATTTGTAGTAAAGGTTGAGGATCTAAGGAAAGGCGAGCTAGACTCCAAATCTTTTGAATATCTGTTGAGGTACAGTGTGTGTGCAAGGCTTACAGATGCCCTTGCAACATGGATGGATTCAAAAATATCTATGGGTCAAAAAACTATAAGACCATCGTTCGGATATCCTGCATGCCCAGATCACAAACTTAAGAAGGTGGCTTTTGATGTATTGGGTGCTACAGAAAAAATAGGTGTAGAACTGACAGATTCGTTTGCCATTATCCCAACAACAGCAATATGTGGTCTGATTGTATCACATCCTGAGGCAGAGTATTTTGGAGTTTAATTCCTTTGATATAGGAAATATATTTTCTAACTTTGAAGGAACTTATGTTTTGATGAAATTAAATTGAAACAAAAATAAAAACTTAAAAACCAAAAACACTATGAAAAAACTATTTGTAATCTTGGCTCTTATGGTGTCAGTATCATTGGTGGCACAAAAAAGAGATGGTGTAAAATCTGACATACAAAGAAATTCTCTTTGTATTATGATGTTCAATGACGGCTCTATTGATAAGGCAGATGTCATTAAAGCATCTTTTGAGGCACTTCCTGTTCCCGACAAATACAATGACCACAATACAGGAAAAAGAGTATGGGATTT
>JAFYMJ010000199.1 GCA_017556665.1 Bacteroidales bacterium | reverse complement strand
TTGGAATTGCTCAATTTGTAGTTGCATATTTCCTGAATGTATTTGTTGTCTGTATTTGGTTCTCCCTTGGATAAATCTATCCCCTGTTCTATTCCATTTTTGTTTATTATGTAGTTTTTGCTGTTGCCCAATCCACAAATAACCAGCTCTTTCCTCAGTTTTGACTTAATATGCTCTTTTCTTGTGTGAATAATCTCCACAAGGGCTTTGGAAACAGTTCCGTATCCGGCAATAAACAAGTTTATCCTTTGTGACTCATTAGAGAAAAATTCTGCGTGGATGGCCCTTATTGCATCCTCAATATCTTCTGTATGCAGCACTGCAGAAACATTCTTCTCCGATGAACCCTGTGCAATTGCCCTAATGTTAATTCCGCTTCTGCCCAACGCCTCAAACATTCTTCCACTTGCACCAGACTGGTTTTTCATGTCATCTCCAACAAGAGAAATAATTGAGAACCCTTTCTCTACTTTTAGAGGGTCTACTTTTCCAAGAGAGATTTCATAAGCGAACAACTCATCTGCTGCTTTCTTTGCCTTATCTGCATCGGCCTGGTCTATTGCTATGCACATTGTATGTACAGAAGAGGCTTGGGTAATCAATATTATGTTTACATTGTTTTTGCTTAGTACATCAAACAATTTGCTTGAATATCCTGGTATTCCAACCATACCGCTCCCTTCCATAGAAAGGAGAGCAATTTTATTGGAACTTGAAATTCCCCTTATCTTATCATGACCCTGAGGCGGGTTACGCTCTATAAGGGTCCCGAAATCGTTTGGAACAAAGGTATTCTTTACATAGATTGGAATGCCTTGTTTTACAACAGGTTGTATGGTAGGAGGGTAGACTACTTTTGCACCAAAATGGGAGAGTTCAAGAGCCTCTTTATATGATATGTTTCTTATTGGGCGGGCATCTGGAACTATCCTTGGATCTGCTGTCATCATTCCACACACATCTGTCCATATCTCAAGGGCTCTGGCTTGTGAACCTACAGCAATGATTGATGCAGTATAGTCTGAACCGCCTCTGCCCAAAGTAGTGGTGCGTCCTTTCAAATCAGATGCAATGAATCCTGGCATGATGAAAAGATTATTGTTGTTGCCGGCAAAATAGCTGGCAATATTTGAGTATGTCTCATTTGTGATAACAACGTTTTTGCCTGCAATGTATTCTGTCTTTATAAGTTCTCTTGAATCTTTCCATACATGGCTTATGTTAAGTGACTTGAATTTTGCACTGATTATTTTTGTGGAAAGAAGTTCTCCAAAACTTACAATATGGTCTTGGCTAAGTTCGCTAAGTTCCTTTAGCAGATATACACCTTTACAGATTTCTCTGAGTTTTCCAAAAAGTTCTCCACATATGTTCTTTATAGATGAGTTGTCATCTGACGTGATAAGCTCGTCTATTATTGAGATATGTCTCTCTTCAAGTTGGTCAATTAAGGTCTGATAGTGGTTGTTTTGTTCCTTTGCAGCATTTGCTATTGCAATCAAAGCATCTGTTGCTCCACTTATTGCAGAAGAGACAATAACAGCCTTATCATGTTTAAGTGTCTCTTTTACAATGCTTATTACTTTATTTATATTTTGGGCATTTGCTACTGAACTGCCTCCAAACTTTAAAACTTGCATAACCGTTAAATTAAATTTTCCTTCTCAATTGCATCTTTTATCTGTTGCCATTCCAACAGGAATCCATCGTGTCCAAACGCAGATGTTATCTCTGTGAATCTTGCTCCTGGAATGTGTTCTGCCATATACTTTTGCTCCTGAGGCGGGAACAGATTGTCACTGTCTATTCCAATGCACAAAGTATTTGCCTTTATCATCCTTAATGCATTATCCACTCCATCTCTCCCCCTGCCTATATTATGGCTGTCGGTGAGATTAAGTAAAGAGAGATATGAATAAGGGCAGAACCTATCAACCAGTTTCTTTCCTTGATATTGCTGGTATGAGGCTGCTCTTTGTGGAAATATGCAGTCCTGCTCTTTTTCATATTGTGTGGTATTGTAACCTTTGTAGCTTCTGTATGATATAAGTGCTATTGACCTTGCAGCTGCCAAACCAGATTTTCCCCCTAATGTTACAACCTTATTGTTGGTAATTGTATACTCTTGTGCAGAGAATGTATTGTCGGAGAAGAGGGCCATTCTTTGTGATTCGTTAAAGGCACTTCCCCATGGGGTAAATCTGTGATTGCATGCCAAAAGTACCATCCCTTTTATTGTGTCCGGATACATAATGCTCCACTCAATTGCTTGGCAACCGCCTACTGAACCACCTATTATAAGATCTACATAATTTATCCCCAGATGCTTTAGCAACAGGTGATGGCATTGGGCAATGTCCCTTACTGTTGTTTTGGGAAAGTCCAATAAATATGGTCTCCCTGTTTCTTTGTTTATTGATGTGGGAGATGTTGAACCATAGCATGAACCAATAACATTGGCACATATTACAGTATATTTTCTGGGATCAAAATATTTGCCCTCTCCAACCAGTACATCCCACCAGTCTGTGGGATCTGAATTGGCTGTAAGTGCATGCGTAATCCAAATGACTTTCTTGCTGTTTGGTGCATAAGGATCAAAATCTTTGGAAATGTGATAGCATATCTGGATATCCTCCAGCTTTCCCCCACATTCAAGATTAAAAGTCCCAGTATGTGTATATAATCTTTTTTCCACTTTACAATTTGTTTAAAGCCCCGCTTAAATCTTCAATTAAATCCTCTATATCTTCTATACCCACACTTATCCTAAGTGTTCCGGGTGTAATTCCTACATTCAGCAGCTCTTTATCGCTAAGCTGTCCATGGGTTGTTGTGGCCGGATGTCCAATCAAAGAGCGGTTGTCACCCAAATTTGCAAGAAGTGTAAATAATTTAAGGTTATCTACCAATTCACCTGTCTGCTCTCTTGTAGCCTTTAAATCTACGGTCATTACCCCACCAAATCCATGTCTTAAATATTTTTTTGCATTTTTATGATAAGGATGTGACTCAAGACCAGGATAATTGACTTTTGCAACCTTAGGGTGTGACTCCAGGAATCTTGCAAGTGCCAATGCGTTGTCGCATATTTTCTGGCATCTTAAAGAAAGGGTTTCACAACCGGTTATAAGTAGGAAGGAATTGAATGGAGATATGCAGCATCCATAATCTCTAAGACCCTCGCATCTTACTTTTGCTGCAAATGCTGCGTTGCCAAAATGCTCGGAGAAACTTATTCCGTGGTAT
>JAFYMJ010000198.1 GCA_017556665.1 Bacteroidales bacterium | reverse complement strand
CGCATTTAATTTTCTCAACAAGTTCTTTCATAATCGTTAATGTTTTAAAAAGGTATATTTATAGTGCTAATTTAACTATAAATTATATATTTGCAAAAAAAATTTAACACTATGTCCTTAGAATTCAGCATAAAAGAGATTATAAGCTCGTTCATGGTCCTTTTTGCAATAATAGATATAACAGGATCAATACCCATTATAATTGGCTTAAAGCAGAAAGGAAACAATATTAATGCACTTCAAGCCGTATTGTGTTCAATAGCAGTGCTTATTACATTTTTGTTTGCTGGAGACGGCCTGCTTAATTTGTTTGGTGTAGACATCAAATCATTTGCTGTAGCAGGTTCTCTTGTAATTCTGGTATTGGCCATTGAAATGATACTTGGTGTTGAACTTATGAAAAATGATGGCCCAACAAAAAGTGCAACACTTGTACCGCTGGTATTTCCACTTATAGCAGGAGCCGGCACACTAACCACCCTTCTTTCTTTAAGGGCTGAGTATGCCGTAGAAAACATTATAGTTGCTATAATCCTAAATATGCTTTTTGTCTATCTTGTTCTAACCAAACTTAACTGGATAGAAAAATTCTTTGGAGAGGGACTTATATATGTTCTTAGAAAATTCTTTGGAATTATTCTTCTTGCAATAGCAGTAAAACTGTTTGCAACTAACATATCATCCCTATTGGGGTAATTTAATTGTCAATTACAGGTGTATCATCTTTGGAGTAATCATCCAAATGGTTATTCCAAAGATATTTTTTTGTCTCTTTTACAATCACACCGCTCAAAAGCAATAATGCTATCAGATTAGGGATAGCCATTAATGCATTGGCACAATCTGCTACCGACCATACCAATTCCAAATTTATGACTGCACCTGCATAAACAGCAACTACCCATAAAATTCTATACACAAAAATTGTCTTTTTGCCAGCCATATACTCTATTGCCTTCTCTCCATAATAGCTCCACCCCAATATAGTTGAGAATGTAAAGGTTACCAATCCTACAGTCAAAACTATTGTCCCCACATATGGAATCTCTGCAAAAGCTGCATGTGTAAGTTGTGCACCATTTGAATAATCTATATGCGGGTATGCCAAAATACTGCTCACAATAACCAATCCTGTTAGAGCACAAACTATAACAGTATCCCAGAATGTTGCTGTAGATGAAACCAAAGCTTGTCTTACAGGATTTCTGGTTTGTGCAGCTGCAGCAATAAGTGGTGCAGATCCAAGACCAGACTCATTGGAGAACAATCCCCTTGCTATTCCAAATCTTGCTGCCATCATTACAGTACCTCCAACAAAACCACCTCCTGCAGCCTCTGGAGAGAATGCACTCTTTACAATAAGTTCAATAGCAGCTCCCAGGTATTCCCAGTTAAAGAACAATATTATTATACACCCTATTATATAGAAAAGAGCCATAAATGGAACTAATGCACAGCATACATTAGCTATACCCTTAACACCAAAAATAATTACAAGCGCTACCATCAAAGCAAGAACAATACCTGTTATCTGAGTGGAAATTCCATCAAACCCATCAAACAGACCTGGAGTTGCCAATAGTGATGATATTGCATTTGACTGCACAGAGTTGCCTATTCCAAAAGCTGCCAAAGCTGTAAATATACAGAACAACACTGCCAACCATTTCATTTTTAACCCCCTTTCCAATGCATACATTGGTCCACCCATCATTGTTCCGTCAGATGTCTTTACCCTATATTTTATTGCAAGCAAACCCTCACCATATTTTGTTGCAATACCAAAGAATCCTGCCATCCAGCACCATAATACTGCCCCTGGTCCTCCTAAAGCTACCGCGGTTGCAACTCCTACAATGTTTCCTGTACCAAGAGTTGCGGCAAGCGATGTGGCCAATGACCCAAACTGACTTACATCCCCTTTTGACCCATCATCGGGAGTAACAGAGAGCTTGATTGCTTTAAAAATGTGTCTTTGAGGAAATCTTAAAACCACTGTGAGAAAAATGTGTGTTCCAAACAAAAGAATTATTGTTGGCCATCCCCATAGAAACTCAGAGGCTTTTGCAACTATTTCACCTATACTGAATGATAAGAAAGAAAACATTATAGTAAGTTTAAATTTAAGTTTATATTTGCCGTCTACAAATTTAAAAAAATGAGAAAAAAATTCCTAATAGTGTGTGCAAGTATTTGTGTAGTAATGGGTACAATTGGAGTATTTGTTCCAATGTGGCCAACAACTCCTTTCCTGCTATTGGCAATTTTTTTGTATATGAGGTCTTCAAAAAAAGGGGTAAAGAGAATATTGTCCAATAAAATGCTTGCCCCTTATGTAAAATCTTACTTTGCCAAAAGCGGAATACCAACCAAAATGTTGCTAAGGACAATTGCCCTGCTATGGATTACCCTTGCCATTGCAATGTTATTGTGCAGAAACAATGCAACAGCTGTTATAATACTATTTTTGGTTGGAACTGGAGTATCTGTTCACCTGTACAGCAAAAGAAGCAAACAATCTAATGGATAATTCTTGATATAAGCTCAATAAGCAACTCCCCTTCAGATGCCACACCGGCATTCCCGCTTTTTGATTTGTAGTCTGTTTTCTTGATTAGTGCAATAATGTTCATAACCTTGCCAAGTGAACACTTGTGCATGGCTGTCTTATACTCCTTTATTTGTGAGGGGAAAAAGATTCCTGCTTTCTTTATTGCCACTTCATCGTTCTTGGTCTGGGCAAAATAGGCCTGACACTTCAACAGTTTGGAAAAATAGAAGAACATGGCTCCAAGTGTCATGGTAAGAGGATATTTCTTAGGGTTTTCGCCAAAAAAATATGCTATTTTATATGCTGTATCATATTGTCCCATTGTAATGGCCCTGCACAGCTCAAAAGAGCTGAATTCCCTGCTTATACCTATATTGTCCTTAATATCCTGCTCTGTTATCTCTTTTCTGCCTAAAGGCAGTGCCTTTAAAAGTTTATCAATTTCCAGAGCAACTTTTCTGAGTGCATTTCCAGTATATTCTGCCATTAGCTCAGCCGACGAATAATCTATAGAATACCCCTTCTTGCCAAT
>JAFYMJ010000197.1 GCA_017556665.1 Bacteroidales bacterium | reverse complement strand
CATTGGCAAAGGAGGAAGAACCAGCGGTGTCAATAATTTTGTTGTAAATCAGAAAACTATGTTGGAGGGGGTAGATTTTGATCTAACCTACACACCTCTAAAACATTTGGGATATAAAGCTTGTTTACTTGCGTTGGGCGATATTTATGCAAAATGCTACAATCCTGTGAGCCTTAAGTTTTCTTTAGGTATCTCTGCCAGATTCTGCGTAGAAGATGTTGAGACATTCTGGAGTGGAGTTCTTGGGGCATGCAAAGAGCACAACATAAAGAACCTTACATTGGATTTGAATGCTTCAATGACAGGTTTCAATATTGCAGTTACAGCAGTTGGCCAGCAGCTTGACAAGATAACATCTGCATTCCCTGCTGTTTCTGACACTTGCCTTTTATGCCTTACTGGCAATATTGGTGCAGCATATATGGGATTGCACGTTTTGGAGAGAGAGAAAGTTGCATTTAACAAGATTCCTCAGAACCAGGCTGCATCTTATGTACAGCCAGATTTGTCCAGATACAAATATATCCTTAGCCAATATCTGAGCCCAGAGATAAACCCTAAAACCACTACTCAGTTTACAGAGGCCAAACTATATCCGGCTACCGGCTACTTTATTACAAATGGACTTGCTGCTGCAGTTAAGCAGTTATGCCTTGACCACAATGTTGGGGCAAAGATTTATTTGGGAAAGATTCCTATTGCTTCACAGACATTTGCTATGGCAGAAGAGCTTAACCTTGATGCAATAACTGCAGCCCTTAATGGTGGTGACGATTACAAATTCCTGTTTGCTGTTCCTGTAACGGAGCACGAAAGATTCCACAAAGAGTTCCCTAATGTTGACATTATTGGACACTTGTGCAAACCGGCAGCAGGAGCTATGCTAGTAACTCCAGAAGGGGCTGAAATAACATTAAGAGCACAAGGATTCTAGAACTTTAGATCCATATTCACCTTGTAATCCAAAGAGTTCAACTGCAGGAAGGTTATAAAATCTTCTGTTATGTCTACTTTGAACTTACGGGAGAAGAATTTTACCTGCATTTTGTTCACATAATCAATTACATGCAGGTTAAGAGTCTTTTCACCCTTATTTGACTTCAATGCATTAACAAGTGCCTTGTTAAAGTCTGCATTGAATCTGGTAACAGGGATTGTTACACTTATCCCTTTTACAAATTCCTCTTTTGTATTTGCAAGGAGAGCTACCCTCTTTATTCTTAATTTGCAAGGAAGCACCTTAGGTTTCTCTTGTTTGTCATCATTTTTTATAAATGGAGGAACAAGGGCAAACTTTATATACAGAATATTTCCTTCCTGCATATATGACATATACTTCTCATAATCTTTGCTGAACAGCCTGTGTGAATATGAACCGGAATAGTCTTCAAATTCAACATCCATAAACGGTTTGTCCTTGCCCATCTTTTTGGCAACCTTAGAGACAATTGCAGCTACATACAACTCCTTGCCGGCAAGATCTGGTCTGCTGCCACTCTCTGCCTCAAGCTCCTGAATCTGAGACAGAGTCTGTTTTACAAAATTTTCTATCTCAAACTTGTACATATCCAGAGGATGAGCCGAAAGATATTTGCCAACAAGCTCTTTCTCCTTTTTAAGGAACTCCATTTTATTGTATTCCCTGCTTGCAGGAATCTCTGGAGGGGTAGGTTTCACGCTCTCTTCCAATCCTCCAAACAAAGAATTCTGGCTGTCAAACTGGTCTGTCTGCAATTTCTGGGCATACTTCATAAGGGCATCCACAAATATGTCACCCCTACTGTTCTCCATAAAGAATTGAGGTCTGGTTATCTCTGGGAATGAATCAAAAGCACCTACATATGCCAATGACTCAATTATTTTCTTACCAATGTTGTTTACTGGTGCTATTCTCTCTGCAAAATCAAATATCCCTTCAAAAGGTTTCTCTCCCCTTATGTCTACAATTGCATCTATGGCAGCAGCACCAACACCTTTTACACCAGCCATACCATAACGGACATTACCCGCTTTGTTTACAGAGAATGTTCCACTACTCTCATTAATGTCTGGTCCAAGAACCTGAATACCCATTCTGTTGCACTCTCCAACCAACTTGGTAATCTCATCCATGTTGTTGATGTTCTTGGTTAAGTTGGCGGCCATAAACTCAGCCGGATAATGGGCTTTCATATATCCTGTCTGATACGCTACCCAAGCATAACAGGTTGCGTGCGACTTGTTGAACGCATATTGGGCAAAAGCGGTCCAGTCTTTCCATATTTTCTCCAATGTCTCTTGTGGATGGCCATTGGCTTCTCCCCCCTCCATAAACTTGACTTTAAGCTCCATCATTTTGTCTATGAGTTTTTTACCCATAGCCTTACGCAATCCGTCTGCCATACCTTTTGTAAAGTTGGCCAACTTTTGTGAAAGAAGCATAACCTGTTCCTGATAAACAGTTACACCGTAGGTATCCTGCAATATCTCTTCCATTTGAGGCAAGTCATACTCAATGGCCTGCTCCCCTTTCTTACGTGCAACAAAATCTGGAATATAATCCATTGGACCCGGACGGTACAAAGCATTCATTGCAATAAGATCCTCAAACCTGCTTGGCTGCAACTCCCTTAACCATTTCTGCATACCAGGCGACTCAAACTGGAACACAGCAACGGTATCGCCCCTACCAAACAACTCAAATGTCTTTTTATCATCAATTGGAATAGCCTCTATATCAATGTCTATTCCATGTCTTTTCTTTACATTGGATACAGCTTCCTTTAAGATGGAAAGGGTTCTTAATCCCAAAAAGTCCATCTTTAACATTCCTACATCCTCTATGAATGACCCTTCATATTGGGACACCCACATATCCTCTCCAGTCTCCTTATCGTTGGCAATGCTGATTGGAATATGGT
>JAFYMJ010000019.1 GCA_017556665.1 Bacteroidales bacterium | reverse complement strand
GCTGGGAATCACAGCAGCGGGTGCAATCCTTTTCTATCTGGAGCAAAACCAGAATACAGGGATAGCACATCTTTGCTCAATCTCCAGAATAGACAGAGGAAGTTTTGTCTGGATGGACAGGTTTACATTCAGAAATCTTGAGATTTTTTCATCGGGAGGAGGAGAGAACGGAGTCTCCCTACTTAACGTTGTGGACAAATGTAACTGTCCTCTTGGTGCCAGAATGTTAAGAAACTGGATCTCTATGCCTCTAAAGGATTTGGATCAGATAAACCAAAGACACTCTGTAGTTGAATATTTTACAAAGAACCCGCAAAAGAGGGAGAATATAGAGGGGTATATGGGAAATGTGGGGGATTTGGAGCGTATAATATCAAGGGCAGCTGCAGGAAAAATTGCCCCAAGGGAGGTGATGCAGCTTAAAAGAGGCCTGGAGCAGATGGGTCCTATTAAGGAGATTTGTCTGCAGTCAGAAGATTCTTGTGTAAAAGATGCAGGAGAAAAGATACTCTTGTTTGATACTCTAAGGAGCCTGATTGAAACAACAATTATGGCCGAGCCTGCCAATGCTTTTGGAAAAGGGGATATAATTGCAGAAGGGGTAAGTTCTGAGCTTGATAATCTTAGAAATATAGCAAGACATGGCAAGGATTATCTTTTGGAGATTCAGCAAAGAGAGAGTGAACGTACAGGTATCCCTTCATTAAAGATAAGTTACAACAATGTATTTGGTTATTATCTTGAGGTAAGGAATACCCACAAAGATAAAGTGCCTGCAGATTGGATTAGGAAACAGACACTTGTAAATGCTGAAAGATACATTACACAAGAACTTAAGGAGTATGAAGAGAAGATCCTTGGAGCAGAAGAGAGAATCATATCACTTGAGCAGCAGATATATCAGCAGATAATAATAGAGATTCAAAAAGAGATACCTCAAATTCAGAAGAGTTCTCTTGCGCTTGCCCAACTTGATTGTCTTGTGGGGTTTGCAACACTGGCGGTTGAGAACAGATATTGCCGTCCTCAAATGAACGATTCCTTAAAGATAGATATCAAGCAAGGACGCCATCCGGTTATTGAGACACTTATGGCTCCGGGTGAGGAGTATGTTGCCAACGATATAATGCTTGACAACAACAGTGAGCAAATAATAATCCTTACAGGTCCCAATATGGCAGGTAAAAGTGCATTGCTAAGACAGACTGCACTAATTGTACTTCTTGCCCAGATAGGTTCCTTTGTTCCGGCACAAAGTGCAACAATTGGCATCACCGACAAAATTTTTACAAGAGTGGGAGCCTCAGACAACATTTCAAGAGGAGAGTCAACCTTTATGGTGGAGATGATAGAGACCTCAACCATTCTTCATAATATATCGGAGAGATCTCTAATCTTGCTTGATGAGATAGGTAGAGGTACAAGTACATTTGACGGAATGTCAATAGCGTGGGCTATAGTGGAGTATATTCATCAGAGGGGATATGGTGCAAAGACACTTTTTGCAACCCATTACCATGAACTTAATGAGCTGGAAGAGATTTATCCAAGGGTTAAGAACTACCACATCTCTGTAAAGGAGGTAGACAATAATGTGATATTCTTAAGGAAGCTTTGTCCCGGTGGTGTAGCTCACAGTTTTGGTATTCATGTTGCAAGAATGGCAGGAATGCCAAGTGCTGTTATTGAGTCAGCACAAAGGATACTGAATATGCTGGAGGGGAAAGATTCTGCTGGAGAGCAGGTAAAGAGTGGTAAAAGTGTATCTGTCAAAAAGAAAAAAAGGGAGAGTGACAATCTGCAACTCTCATTCTTTCAGCTGGAAGATCCTCTGTTGTGCGATTTAAGGGACAGTATAAAGGCAATGGATATAAATACAATGTCTCCCCTTGACGCTTTTGATGCAATAAGAAAACTTAAAGAGAAGCTAAAATTAAGCTAGAATACAGAATGTTTTAAAGACTAATAAAAGATAGGGTTATGAAGGAGAGAAGATTTTTACAGAAGTGGGTTATCTTTATTAAACTCTTTAGAGAGAGTGCATTCTTTGCTTTTTCTCAATTGATGGGGGATAAATTCAGAACATTCCTTTCTCTTTTGGGGGTTAGTATTGGAATTTTTTCCATTGTTGCTGTGTTTACAGCAATAGATGCCATGCAGACAAATGTCCGTAAAGGATTTGAGGCTTTTGAGATGGATATTGTACAGATAAGCAAATGGCCACTTGACCCAACAGAAGATGTAATTGAAAATGGTGGGGTATACAAATGGTGGGAGTATCTTAAAAGACCATCTACCACATTCAATGAGTATAAGTTTGTAAAGTCAAATACAACTCTGGGCAAAGACATTACCTTTATCATAAATTTATCGGGAACAGTAAAATACCAGAGAAATTCCATAAACAATGCTGCAATTACATGCACAACGTTGAACTTTGATAAAATTGCAAAAATTGAACTGGAATATGGAAGGTTCTTTTCTGCAGAAGAGGATAACAACGGTACTGCTGTTGCAATTATAGGCGGGGCATTAAAAGATGAACTTTTTAAGGATAGAAATCCTATAGGGGAATCCATTAAGGTTAACGGATATAGTGCAACAGTGATTGGAGTTACAAAAAAAGCTGGTGAGAGTATGGTAAATTCTCCTTTCTCATCTGATGAGTCTGTAGTTATTCCATTAAACTTTGGACAAAGGATGGTTAATATCCGCACCGCAAACAATACCATTTATGGAAGGCCTAAAGATGGGGTTGAGCAGTCAGATCTTGAGAATGAGCTAAAGCTTCTTATGCGGCTTGTGAGAAGATTGTCTCCTACCCAAAAGAACAATTTCTCTGTGGGTAGCTTTTCATTTTTTGAGGAACTGATTGGGGAGATTTTTGGGTCAATAAGTGTAATTGGATGGATTATAGCTGGCTTTTCCCTTTTGATAGGAGGGTTTGGCATAGCAAATATAATGTTTGTATCTGTTAAAGAGAGGACAAACATTATAGGAATCCAGAAAGCATTAGGGGCAAAGAAATATGTGATTATGTCTCAATTTCTGGTTGAGGCAGTTTTGCTGGCTATAGCAGGGGGACTGGTTGGTATCTCTTTGGTTCTGCTTATTGTTTTGTTGCTTCCACCAATAGAAGGGTTTGTCCTTACATTGTCTGTATCCAATATAATGAGCGGAGTTGCAATATCTTCTGTAATAGGAATCCTTTCCGGACTTATTCCTGCGTGGGTAGCAGCAAACCTTAATCCTGTAGATGCTATAAACTCATAAGGTTTGTAAGCTCAATAAATTGTTCAACAGACAATTGCTCTGGACGTAGTCCCAATAGAGTGCTGAATGCCTCAGACGGGTTATCAAGTTTTGCTTGTTTGCCCATTTCTGTTATAATTGGTTTTATTGAGTTCCTTATGGTTTTTCTCCTTTGGTTAAAGCAGGCTTTTACAACTTTCTTGAACAGAACCTCATCGCAACCCAGACTGGTGCGGTTGTTTCTGGTAAGTCTGATTACTCCACTCTTTACTTTTGGCGGTGGTAGAAATACATGCTCGGGAACGGTAAACAGATACTCTATATTGTACCAGGCTTGCAGCAATACAGATAAAATGCCATAAGCTTTTGTGCCGGGGCCACTGGCCAGACGCTCGGCAACCTCTTTCTGTAACATGCACACAACTTGAGGTACAGACTCTTTGTAATCCAGGATTCTAAAGAAAATCTGTGATGAAATGTTGTAAGGGAAGTTACCTATTACAGCATATTCTCCGTTAAAGATTTTCTCCAGAGGTGTAGTCAAGAAATCTCTCTGCTGCAGCGAGTACAACATTTGTGGATATGTCTTTTGCAGATATTCAATGGATTCAGTATCAATCTCGCATACCTCCAGTTTTATTCTGCTGTCTGCAAGAAGATATTTGGTAAGGACACCAGTTCCAGGACCTATTTCCAGAACCTGAAGTGAATCACCAATAATTAAACTGTCTACTATCCCTTTTGCAATAGACTCATCTACAAGAAAATGTTGACCTAAGCCTTTTTTAGCTTTTACTCCGAATTGTGTTGCCATGGGTGCAAAGGTAACGCATTTTTTTGTAGATAGATGTGTAAAAAATATTATTTTTGTAGGTTAATACAATTTTGCAGAATATTATAAATAAAATAGATATATGTACAGAACACACACTTGCGGGGAATTACGCCTTGCTAATGCCGGACAAACTGTAACTCTTGCCGGTTGGGTACAAAGAGTAAGAAAAATGGGTAGCCTTAACTTTATAGATTTAAGAGACCGTTATGGTATTACTCAGTTGGTTGCCGATGAGCATAGTGCAGAAGTTAATGCTCTTGTAGAGAAATTGGGTAGAGAGTATGTTATTGCTGCTACTGGTGTTGTAGCCGAGAGACAAAGCAAAAACAACAAGATTGCTACAGGAGATATTGAGATTAAGTTAACAGATGTAAAAGTATTGAATGCAGCTGTTGTCCCTCCATTTACCATTGAGGATAATACAGATGGTGGTGAAGAGATTAGAGCTCAGTACAGATATTTGGATTTGCGTAGAGGCCCTCTAAAAAGAGCAATTGAGCTAAGACACAAAATGGCTCATGAGGTTAGAAATCACTTGAGCAATATTGGTTTCTTGGAGATTGAGACCCCTTATCTGATTAAATCTACTCCAGAGGGAGCACGTGACTTTGTTGTGCCAAGCAGAATGAACCCTGGTGAGTTCTATGCATTGCCTCAGAGCCCTCAAACTTTCAAACAGCTTTTGATGGTTGCAGGTTACGACAAATATTTCCAGATTGTAAGATGTTTTAGAGATGAGGATTTAAGGGCAGACCGTCAGCCTGAGTTTACTCAAATTGACTGTGAAATGTCCTTTGTTGAGAGAGAGGATGTTATTCAGACATTTGAGGGTTTGGCAAAACATCTGTTCAAGAGTGTCCTTGGAAAAGAGTTTACTGAGGCATTCCCAAGAATGTCATATGCAGATGCAATGGAGTATTATGGTTCCGACAAACCAGATATCCGTTTTGATATGAAGATGAATACTGTTACAGATATGTTGCAAGGTAACGGTTTCTCTGTATTTGATGAGGCAGAATACATTGGTGCTATTGTAGTTAAAGGTTGTGCAGGATATACAAGAAAGCAATTGGATGAGATTACAGAGTGGGTAAAGAGACCTCAGGTTGGAGCAAAAGGTTTGGTGTATATCAAACTTAATGCAGATGGAATAAAATCATCTATTGACAAATTCTATACAGCAGAGCAACTAAAAGTTGTAGCAGACAAGATTGGTGCAGCAGAAGGGGATCTTATTCTAATTTTGTCGGGAGCCAAAAAGAAAATGCAGGGTGCATTGGGTACTCTAAGACTTGAGATGGGTAACCGTCTTGGTCTAAGGGATAACAATGTTTTTGCACCTCTTTGGGTTTGTGATTTCCCTCTATTGGAGTGGGATGATGAGACTCAAAGATTCTATGCTATGCACCATCCGTTCACCTCTCCTAAACCAGAGGATATGGACAAATTCTTCAGCAACAAGAAAGAGGATTTGGAGCAAGTGAATGCCAATGCATACGATTTTGTCCTTAACGGAACAGAAGTGGGTGGTGGTTCTATAAGAATTCACGACTCTAAAGTTCAGGAGCGTATGTTTGAGGTGTTGGGATTCAGCAAAGAGGATGCAGATTACAGATTTGGTTTCATTATTAATGCATTCAAATATGGTGCACCTCCTCATGGTGGTCTTGCTTTTGGTTTTGACCGTTTCTGCTCATTGTTTGGTGGTCAGGAGACAATCAGAGACTTTATTGCATTCCCTAAAAACAATATGGGTAGAGATGTAATGTTGGATGCTCCTAGCAGAATAGACAATGCACAAATGGATGAGCTATTCTTGGTAAGTACAGCTAAAACAGAGGAGTAAATAATATGAGAATAGGTGACAAAGTAAGGTTTTTGAACCAGACTGGAGGAGGAATTGTAGTAGGTTTCAATAAAAAGGGATGGGCTACAGTTCAGGATGAGGATGGGTTTGAAATACCTGTGCCACAGAGTGAATGTGTGGTTGTTGAGGAGAATGTTGTGGCAAAAGAGAATGCATCTATTCAAACCAGAGATGGAGAAAAATTAAATATTGCACTTATATACACAAAGGCAAGGGAGGGTTATGCCTGCACCCTTGCCAATGAGTGCAACTATTCGGCTTTGGTAACTTATTCTAAGAAATATGATTCCGAGTATGTTACCCGTTATGCCGGAGAAATTCTTCCGTACCAGAAATTGGAGTTGTTCAAGTTTGACAGAAACGAACTTAATGATGGCTCAAAAAGGGTATTGGTAAGAATTGTCCCTTTTAAGAAGGGAAGTGGATTCAACACTTCTGTAAAACATCCCCTTAAACCTGTAATTGAGAAAGATTTTATTCTTGACCCACTGAATCTTCTTAAGGATGGCTTATATAAAGAGAATGAGTATATAAGTGAAAAGGGG
>JAFYMJ010000196.1 GCA_017556665.1 Bacteroidales bacterium | reverse complement strand
TTTTTGGCAGGGTCTGCATTCTCAATTCGTTTTTCTATCACCTCCAGAGCAAGTTTTCTCTTAAGAATCTGCTCTGTTACAGCAAGTCTTATCCTGGCTTGTTTTTTTGTGACTTTTTCTATTTCTGTGGAAACTTTGCGGTGCAAAGTTAGCAAACTTCTTTGATATAACCTTGTAAGTTTTTGATTTTCTTGCAGAAAGTTTTCAACAAGAAAGTCAGCCACAGCCGTAGGTGTCTTTACAGATGTATGTGCCACCATATCGGCCACATGGTAATCATGGTCATGTCCAACCCCCACAATAACAGGGAGAGGAAACTGTGCTATATTCAGAGCAAGTTCATAATCATCAAAGCAGACAAGATCCATAACAGCTCCTCCACCCCTTATTATAACAGCCGCATCATACTCCCCTTGCCTTTGTGCAATCTGCTCCATTGCCGCAATAATTGAACCCGGAGCTTCATCTCCCTGCATTACAGCATTGAACAACGTTGTCTTGAACCCAATACCATATTCATTCCCTTTAAGATGATTCATAAAATCCCTGTAGCCCGCAGCAGTTGCAGAGCTTACAACAGCCAGCCTGCATGGCAAAACAGCCAATTGAAGCTGCGAATTCATATCCATACACCCATCCTGCTGCAGCTTTGCAATGGTTTGCTGACGTCTGAGTTCCAACTCTCCAACTGTATATGAGGGATCTATATCATACACAACCAAGGTAAGACCATATATCACAGAGTAAGTAACTTTTACCTTTACCAGTACATTCATTCCAGCCTTTATGCTGCTCCCTGTCAAAGAATAGAAAAAAGGCTTTATCATCCTGTATTCAGAATCCCATATCACCGCCCTGGCCTTTGCAACCACAGCCTTGTCTGACTCTCTGTACTCAACCAGTTCAATATAACAATGTCCGCTTGCATTTTCCTGCACCTGGCTTATCTCTCCAACAACCCATTCCATATGGGAAAGTTCACTTTCAACCCCCTTTTTTATCCGCCCCATCAACTCTCCAAGAGTTATACTTTTATCCATTCGCCTTAAATTTTAAAAACATTACAAGATAGCTAAAAATTGCGGATTTTTAACTACCTTTGCATAATACTATATATTTTTTGGATGAAAATTACAAAGGCACTTTTTGCTGGCAGCAGCCAATTGCTTAAAGATAAACCAAAACAGAAACTTCCTGAGTTTGCATTCATTGGAAGGTCTAATGTGGGTAAGTCATCTTTAATCAATTCTTTATGTGGTGTTAAAGGGTTGGCCAAAACATCTGCCACCCCTGGAAAAACTCTGCTGGTCAATCATTTCCTTATAAACGATTCTTGGTATCTGGTAGATTTGCCAGGTTACGGTTACGCTAAAGTATCACAGGCAGCAAGAGCCAAATTGGCAAAAATGAACAACAATTTCATAAACAACTCACCAGAGCTTGTAATGTTGTTTGTTCTGTTGGACTCCAGACACAATATCCAGAAAATTGATCTGGAATTTCTAATCAGCTTGGGAGAGGCCGGTATTCCGTTTGCCATAATTTTCACAAAAGCCGACAAACTTGGTAAAGTTGCCCTGCAGAAACAGATAGATGCCAACAAGAAGGAACTTCTAAAATATTGGGAAGAGCTGCCTCCTGTGTTTGTTACATCGTCGGAGAGCCATATGGGTAAAGATGAGGTTACAGATTATATATATTCAATATTGGAAACACTATAAAATTTAGAAACACTATAAAATAAAACTATGGAACACAGTCACGTTATTAAGATTTTCTCTTGCAGAGGTTCAAGATACCTTGCAGAAAAAATTGCTAAAGAGCTTAAATTGGATTTAGGCCAGGCAATTGTAAATGTATTCAGCGATGGTGAGTTTCAACCTGCTTTTGACGAGAGTGTCAGAGGTGCAACAGTATTTATTGTTCAGTCTACATTCCCACCTGTAGAGAACTTATTTGAATTGTTACTTATGATTGATGCAGCCAAAAGAGCTTCTGCATACAAAGTTATTGCAGTTATGCCTTATTTTGGTTGGGCAAGACAAGATAGAAAAGACAGACCAAGAGTTTCAATTGGTGCAAAACTTGTTGCTAACCTTTTAGGTGCAGCCGGTTGTGACAGAGTTATGACAGCAGACCTTCACGCAGACCAAATCCAAGGATTCTTTGATTTCCCTGTAGATCATGTTTACGCAAGTTCATTGTTCCTTGAATATCTAAGAGCTCAAAAGATTGAGAACCTTTCTATTGCTGCTCCAGATATGGGTGGTGCAAAGAGAGCAAATGCATACTCAAGACATTTGGCTTGTCCGCTTATTGTTTGCCACAAATCTAGAGAGAGAGCAAATGTTGTTGGTTCAATGACAGCTATTGGTGATGTAGAGGGTAGAAATGTTGTAATTGTAGATGATATGGTAGATACAGCAGGTACTCTTTGCAAAGCTGCAAACATGCTTAAAGAGAAAGGTGCACTTAGCGTTAGAGCCGTTGCAACCCACGCTGTATTGAGCGGTGCTGCTTACGAGAACATTGCAAACTCACAATTGGATGAGTTGGTTGTAACAGACACTATTCCTCTAAGAGCTAAAGAGGGACAAGATACATCCAAGATTAAAGTTATCTCAATTGCAGAGCTATTTGCAGATATCATTGATAAAGTTTACAACTACCAATCTATTAGCCCTACATTCAAATTCTAAAACAAAAGATTATGTTATCGCCAAAATTAAACATAGAAGGTGTCCACAATACCCTTGTAAACGGCATCAGAAATTTTGTAGATAAAATTGGTGCCAAAGGAGTTGTATTGGGGCTGTCGGGAGGCATAGATTCTGCTGTAGTGGCAGCTTTGGCTGTTGAAGCTCTTGGCAGCAACAGAGTATATGGATTCATGATGCCAAGTGAATTCTCAACATCCCATTCAATTAAGGATGCTGTAGATTTGGCAGAGAACCTTAAAATGGGATATAAGATTATTCCAATTGCCAAAATGTTCAATGACTACACAGAAGCACTTGCAGATGTTTTTGGTCCCGATAACAAATGGAATGTGGCAGAGGAGAATCTGCAGGCTAGAATAAGGGGCACTTTGCTTATGGCATACTCAAACAAATTTGGATACCTTCTGTTGAACACATCCAACAAGAGTGAGCTAAGCACAGGCTACGGCACTCTATACGGAGATTTGGCAGGTGCAGCAATGGTTATTGCAGACCTGTACAAATGCGAGGTTTATGAGCTTGCCCACTATTTGAACAGAAATGGAGTTGTTATTCCAGAAAATACTATAACCAAGGCTCCATCGGCTGAGCTTAGAGAGGGTCAGAAAGACAGTGATTCCTTACCTGACTACTCTATACTTGACCCGCTGCTTTATGCTCTTAACGAGGGAGGTCAGACTCCTGAGCAACTTATTGAAGCAGGGTACAACAAAGCCGATGTTGAAAGAATAGTATCTCTTAGAAGAGGTGCTGCATTTAAGGTTGCACAAATTCCGCCAATCTTTAATGTAAGCGAGAAGCCATTGGTTTATAAAGAAAAATGTTTGCTATAATGAAGTTGTTTTTACTTACAGTTGCCATTGTTGCCCTTTGCGTGTTTGGTTTGTGCTTCAATATTATTTTCAGAAAAGATGGAAAGTTTCCCGATACAGAAATTGAACACAACAAGCCACTTCGCAAAAAAGGGATACAATGTGCAAAAGTTGAGGAGAGAAAACTTTGGAGCAAGAAAAACAGAAACAGGAATTTACCTAAAGACTGCACATCTGATTGTGGCAGTTGCGGTATGGACTGTTAAATTTAGAATAGATTAATTTATATGGGAGTTTTAGCAATTGTAGGAAGGCCTAATGTAGGTAAGTCTACCCTATTCAACAGACTTGTTGGTATGAGACAAGCCATTGTTGACGAAACGGCAGGCGTAACCAGAGACAGGCACTATGGTAAGGCCGAGTGGTGCGGCAAAGAGTTTTCTGTTATTGACACTGGTGGATATACCAGTAACTCAGATGATATCTTTGAGGAAGAAATCAGAAAACAAGTCTCTTTAGCCATTGACGAGGCCGATGTCATTTTATTTTTGTGTGAGGTTGAAACAGGTATTACAGACTACGATTCTGAAATTGCTGCTATTCTAAGACGATGCAAAAAACCTGTTATCCTTGCAGTAAACAAGGTTGATACAGGAGATAAAATGTATGGTGCATACGAGTTCAATTCTCTTGGATTGGGCGAGCCATTCTGTATTGCTGCAGCAAGCGGTGGCAATACCGGTGACCTATTGGACAAAATTTGCTCTCTAATGCCTGTTGACAATGCAGTAGAGGAGGAAATTGAACTTCCAAGAATCACAATTGTAGGAAAGCCAAACGTTGGAAAATCCTCTATGACCAACGCTCTTCTTGGAGAGGAAAGAAACATTGTTACCAACATAGCAGGTACAACAAGAGATTCAATTGCAACCCACTACAATAAGTTTGGTTACAATTTTATGCTTATTGATACTGCCGGACTAAGGAAAAAGACAAAAGTAAAAGAGGATCTTGAGTTCTACTCTGTAATGCGTGCAGTAAGGTCAATAGAGAATTCAGATGTATGTATTCTTATGATTGATGCACAAGCTGGAGTTGAGGCTCAGGATATGGCTATCTATAACTTGATTCAAAGAAACAAGAAAGGTGTTGTTATTGTTGTGAACAAATGGGATACCATAGAGAAAGACAACAATACAATGAAAGCATTTAAAGAGGATATCCTTAAAAGAATTGCTCCGTTTAACGACGTTCCAATCATTTTTACCTCTGTAATTAATAAACAGAGAATATTTGATGTACTTAAGGCTGCAATGGATGTTTACGATAACTACTCACGCAAAATATCTACAAGCAAGTTGAATGAGGCCATGTTGCCAGAGATTGAGAACTATCCTCCACCTGCACTAAAAGGCAAATACATTAAGATTAAGTATGTAACCCAATTGCCAAGTCCAAGTCCGTCATTTGCATTCTTCTGTAATCTGCCTCAGTATGTAAGGGATCCATACAAGAGGTTCCTTGAGAACAGATTAAGGGAGCATTTTAATTTCCATGGTGTTCCTGTACAGATTTTCTTAAGACAGAAATAGCAGACAGAGATAATATAAAACAGATGAGGGGTCGGGTCAAAAATTTTGATCCGGCCTCTTCTTATTTTTACAAATGCCCAACTGCACAGCAGCAGGCAAGGACTGAAAAATATCCTGAGGGGCGTAAGCAATCATTTCAGATGGACCATAAATTTCCGTGTGTTTGAATAAATGCCTCTTGGCAGACAAACTGGGGCATTTGTGAGTTAGGAAATTATGGTTCAGATGGAATAGATTGCCAGCCATACCTAAGGCCATTTTTCAGACCTTGTCTGTGGATGGGAGGATGGGGATCTGAAAGTTTACAGATCAAACTGGTGCGGCTCCCGCTATTTGTTCTTTGGCAATGTGAATGAGAAGTTTGCCCCTCCAAGGTCAGATTTTGAGTAGAAGATTTTTCCTCCACTTTGCTCAATAATGTTTCGGCATATTGCAAGACCCAAACCTGTTCCACTGCTTTTTGTTGTAAAGTTAGGTTTGAACAGTTTCTGCTCATCCTCTTTCTTTACTCCAGGGCCATTGTCTTCAATACTTACCAGATAAGAATCTTCCTGCTCTTTAAGAAGTATTCGTATATATCCCATACCACTCTCTTCAAGAGCTTGGATTGCATTTGAGATAAGATTTACTAGCACCCTTATAATCTGCCCTTTTCTTGCGTAAACAATACAGTTCTTATGACAATAATCATAAATGATTCTGATATTTTCCCTTGTATCAAAAAATACCTTCTGTTCATTTATAACCTCTGCAAGATTCATCTCTACAGTCTCCTCATAGTAGAACTTGGCAAAGCTTGAGAATTCAGATGCAGTATTTGATAAAATGTTTATTTGTTCCAGAATAGATTTTGCCGCACTCTCAAACTTATCTTCCCAACCTTCAACTCCCATATTTTTCATACGTACAAGGTGCTGTATCTTAAGGCTCATTGGGGTAAGCGGGTTCTTTATCTCATGTGCTATCTGCCTTGCCATCTCACTCCACGCCTGCTCTCTCTCAGATTGTGCCAGTTTTCTGGTACTCGCTTCAAGATCATCCACCATATTGTTATAAGACCTTACCAGATCACCCAACTCATTATTGCTCTCATAATTAATATGCTCAGCTTTCTTTACAACATCTATATAACGCATCTTTCTGCTAATCTCAGCAATAGGTTTTGCAATTTGGTTAGCAAGGGTACTGCCTCCAAAAATTGCCAGAATAAGCAAAAGGATATATATATTTACAATTGCCGCAACAATAGCAGAAGCATCCTCTGTAAAACCTTCATCTTTAGAAAAATATGGAATATTTGCAATTGCCAGCAACTTTCCTTCTGCATTAAATATTGGTGCATATAGTGAGTAGTAACTCAGTTTTCCCAATATCTCGTTGTTAAAGAAACTGTTCTTGTTCTCCAATACAATCTGCTTATACGCCTGTGCATTCATTCTGCTGGAAAGCAAATAGCGGTCGAACAGCTCTGGCTGAGTTGATCTCATCAGTTTTCCGTATGGATCAAACAAGTTTATATCTGCCTGAGTATTGTTAGCTATCCTTTCCATAGCCTGTATCACCGACGAAGTGTTCACTTGTGTATAATCATCTGCATACTTGCATATATCTGACAATGTAGACTGGATAGTCTGCAATTTCTCTTCCATCTGCACCCTGTTGCTCTCTTTGTAGAAATTCATACAGAACCATACGCTGCCAAAACATAGACACAGCAATGTAATGACCAGCGAAACAATAATCAGCACTGTAATACTTCTTCTGAATGAGTTTGTTGACAAGTTTCTCTTAAGGCTTGTCCTTCCCCAACGTCTCATTCTTACTGTAAGGAACAGAATTGCAGAATAGAACAGCATAAGGTATGAGAACGATACCACGTACACATAGAAAGTTCTCATAGGCCTGCTTATAATAATAATATTGTCGGCCGAAGAGACATTTATATAATGCAGATACCCATCTTGCGTTCTTGTTTCACTAAAGCCTTTATCATACGTATCCTGATTGATCAGGTACGGATAATTGTATTTGCCCCTGTACACAACCAGTCTGCCGTCAAGGTACTTGCCGTAAGAGTACTCTTTTGGCATACTTACATTATCAGAGGTCTTGTAGTTGAACAGTAAAGCCGGATATCCCACAACATCTTTGGTAAACCTGGAATCCATTTGTATGTAAAGGTTAATAGGACCATTTGTTGTCATATAACTCATTACACCCAAATAACTAACCCTACCCTTTGATGTATTAAGGAAGAAAAATCTTGAGCCATCATGCAATGGGACACCATTTGCAATAAGATTATTGAAATACTCATTACAATCTATCATCTGCTGCCATTTGCTGTCAAGCAGCATATCATTTGGCTTGCACAATGTTACAGTTACCTGATATTTTTGAGATATCCCTGCAAGGTAAGTCTCTTCCAATCTGTTTCTGACCAGATTTGGGCCACCCTCTGGCAACGACAGCATTGCCCCGAATATCTGGTCATTTATAAGTTTGCTCTCTACAGACCTAAGTTGCAACTCAAGTCCAATATCTCTTTCAACCGACAATTTGTTTGTCCATACCTTTACCCTTGATGACTCCTTTTCCTTACCAAGTACACTAACCTCAACAAGAGTATATAACGATATTATAAACGTAAAGTAAAATATAAATTTTGCTGTGTACCAGGTATTTCTTCTGTATTTTGTAAATAATGGAACCAAAAACTGTATCATTAACAGCAATGACGCAAAGAGCAATCCAAAGGACAAATATGAAAGGACAGAATATATATTTAACTCTTGCAGTCTAAAAAGCTCCAATGCCACATTGGAGTTAAAGATTAATGACCTGAATACAAAATGTATATATATGCATATACCCACCACAATTACAGAAAACAAAAGGAACAAGATTCCCTTGACTGTTCTCTTTGATTTTATTGCAACAGTTATAATCTTCTTTCTGAATTTGTATAATCCCAATACAAACAGGAAAACATATATGTTATTGATAAGGAATGCTCCAAAAGAGCTGAATATTCCACTATCGGCATAAATATTTGGAGAGAATAGAGGTGACACATACCTTAAAGATATACCCAGTTTGTATGCCACTCCCCACAATATTGTAATACCCAATATAAAGAACAGACATGTCTTTAAATTTCTTCTGCTAAGCATATAGACATATAATCCAATGCCTACCATAACAATTGCCATCCACCTTAAAATGTTTGCATAAGGATTATATCCTGCAGTTATATCTCCTACTACAGTAAACAGCGGGTCACCTACAATACCATAAACAACATACCCGTCATCATAGCTTACCGGTGTAAGTATAAGTTTCCTTTTTATCCCCAACTCAGGGTTTATTCTGTTTACCAGTATGGAATTGTCAGACAAATAATCGGTTTTAATAAGCAAGGCAGATATTATTTTTACCCTGTTCATGCTGTACACCTTTACCAGGTACCATGCAGATCCAAGATTTACATACTGCTCCTGATCACTCAAATATGCCAGTGGAGTATTGTACTGGCTCTTGCTTGTAAGGTGGTTTATCCTGTACCAGAGATTAAGTGCATCTGTCTCGTCATTGGTTATTGGGAACTGGTTTACCCAAGATTGCAATGTATCCTCATTGTATCTGTATATAACCATGTCGTCGGGAAAATCATCCAGCTCCAGCCACTCATCTATTGGAATGCTGAATGCTTTCTGCACATAGTTGTGCAATATTTGCTGTCTCTTGTGGATATTTGATTCCAGTGTCCTTACCTCAGATTCAAGGTTATTTCCATCGGGAATTATATATGAGAGCAACAGGAGCACAATGGCGAAGCTAAAGATTGCAGCAACGCCAAACCTCTTATAGAAGTCCTTTATCTGTGTCCAATATGTCTTTTTGCCTTTTCTCATTACCTATGATGATACGGCTCTCCCTTAATTATTGTAAATGCCCTATATAACTGCTCCAAAAATATAAGTCTTATAATCTGGTGAGAGAATGTCATTTTTGAAAGTGACAACATCTCATTTGCCCTGCTGTAAACACTTTTTGAGAAACCATATGCCCCTCCAATTACAAATACTATATCTTTCCCTGTATATGTTATATGCTTCTCCAAATGTTGTGCCCAATCTTCTGACGCAAAAGTTTTTCCTCTCTCATCCAGCAATACAAGATGATCTGTTGGCTTTATATTCTTTAATATAAGTTCACCCTCTTTCTCCTTAATTTGCTCTTTGCTTAATGCTTGCACCCCCTTTAACTCCGGAATATCAATTCTGTTATAGTTCACATAAAAGGAAATTCTCTTTTCATATAGAGAAATCCCCTCCATTATGTATGGGAATGCTGTTTTTCCAACTAAAAGCAATGTAATCTTCATCTCAACAAATTTAAGAATATGGCTCAATTTTTGCAAGTTTAACACTACTGTCTTTACTTAAAAAGAACCTTTTCAAACATGAAAAAACTTATATTGTCTATATCTTTTGTTTTATTGTTCGCATTTGGCTCAAGAGCTCAAAATCAAGCTGATGTATTTATTCCTATTGGCAAGTATATCCAAATGGGAGATTGTGACAAACTATCTGCATGGTTTGCAAGCAACCTTGAGCTTGATATCCTGGGCAATGTAAACAACTGCAGCAAAACTCAGGCAACTCAAATAATCAAAGATTTCTTTGTTACATATACTCCAAAATCATTTGCCATAATTCACAAAAGCGGCAGAGCACCTATGAAATATGCCATTGGCAACCTTAGTGCAGGAGGCGAATCTTTCCGCGTTACCTTGTTTGTTAAAATACAAGAGAAAGGGGGAAACCAGATTCAGCAATTAAGGATTGAGAGAGAATAAAGGTACTTCTCTACCCCTTCCAACTGCCATTTTGGTGTAGATGTTGCACCACAAATGCCAACTGTATCACCATCTTTAAACCAAGATGTCTCTATCTGGTCTATTGTCTGAATATGATAAGATCTGTCATTTACAGACTTGCATAACTCATACAACACCTTGCCATTGGAACTCTCTTTTCCACTGATGAATACAATTACCGAGTGCCCTTTTGCAAAATCTACAAGATTCTTGTGTCTTTGTGCAACCTGTCTGCAAATTGTATTATATATGTTTATCTGAGACTCATTACCACCCAGCTGCACTACCCTCTCTTTAATTGCACTGCATATCTGCTCATACTCGTAAGGGTCCTTTGTTGTTTGGGAGAAAATATTGATTGCTCTGTTGTAATCTATCTTATCCAGACTCTCCAACCCATCAACAACAATAGCATCTCCATTTACCTGCCCAACCAGTCCGTTCACCTCTGCATGTCCAATTTTGCCAAATATGACAATCTGTCCGTTATGGCTATTGTATGTATTCCTTATTCTCTCCTGAAGCTTCAACACTACCGGACATGTGCAGTCTATAAGTTTGATATTGTTCTCCTTTGCTACATTGTAAGTAGTTGGGGGTTCACCATGAGCTCTTATAAGAACTGTTGTATTGTGCAGCTGTTTCATCTGCTCAATATCAATCACCTCCAACCCTATTTTATTAAGCCTGTCAAGTTCTGAATTATTATGTACAATAGCACCCAAAGAGTATAGTTTTGAACACTCCTTAAGTTTTTTTTCTGCCTTTTCAACAGCACCAATTACACCATTACAGAATCCAGAACTGGGATCTATCTCAATATGCAGCTTCATATCTATTTCATTTGAAGTCCAAACTTCTCCAATAAAATCTTGTCTAACCATACAAATTGCTCAGGGATAGTCATATTGCTGTTATCAAGCAATATGGCATCTTCTGCCTGAACCAGTGGATGGGTCTCTCTATGTGTATCCATATAATCTCTTTCCTTAAGATTTTTCAACACATTGTCATAAGTATCTTTACCACCAGACTGCTGTATTTCATCAAAACGTCTTTTTGCCCTTACCTCTACAGAAGCTGTCATGAACAATTTAAGCTCTGCATTAGGGAAAACTGCAGTGCCAATATCTCTACCATCCATTACAACCCCTTTATTCTCACCAAACTTATGAAGTATCTCATCTACAAACTCCCTTACAAACGGTATTGCAGCAATAATACTCACCTTGTTGGATATCTCAAGGGTCCTAATCTGCTTCTCTATATTTGCATCGTTAAGGTATGTATTTGATTTTCCACCCTCCTGTGCCTTGAATGTTATATTGTTGTTTTTAAGAGTAGATTTAAGACCACTCTCATCAACATTTCCATCTCTGTCTATAAAGCCGTTTGTAAATGCATAATATGTTACAGCTCTATACAAGGCTCCTGTATCTACATATACATATCCTAATCTGGCAGCTATCTGCTTTGCAAAACTGCTCTTTCCTGTTGAAGAATAGCCATCTATGGCTATTATAATTTTTTTGGTATTCATAATGGCAAAAATACAAAATTTCTTTGTCTACTTAAGGTACTCCTTGTATTTTACTCTCATTGCCCCCTCTTTTAGGCAGTAAGATGACTGCACAACTATTCTTGGATTGAGAGTCTGTAACACATATTGCACAAAAACAGAAGCCAACACAATATAATCAACCCTAATAGGAGACATTCTTGGCATTTCCAACCTCTCTTGCGCTGTAGACACTACCAATGTATCATTTAATTTCTCCAACATCTGTTTAGGAATCTCTATAGATGGGGATGCTGTATGAGGCTCCTCAAACAACAGATCCCTGAATGTATCAAATGAGCCACTGGAACCAATAAAAAGTGTTGGTTTATATATATCTACCATCTCCCATAATTCAACCAGCACCCCTTTATTGAATTCAATAAAATTCTCCATAACATCTTTAGTTATTGGATCTGTGTAATTGAATTTTTCTCTCATTCTGGCCATTCCAATAGGGAAGCTCTTTTTCCAAAGGACATTGGCTCCATCTGAGATAATGAACTCATTGCTTCCACCTCCAATATCAAGCATCAGGGCATTCTCTCCCCCTTTAAACTTTCCATCCTCCCCAATGAGATACTCCACACTCTCCATAATTCCATTAAAGATGTATTCTGCCTCTTGGCTCCCCGATATAATATTGACCTTGATTCCAAACTTATCATTAAGGAATTGGGCAAACTCCTCTCCGTTTGATGCATCCCTTACAGCCGATGTGGCATATGGCAAAATCATATCTGCACCGCCTGACTCATTTATTGAGCCAAGAAGGTATTCCATTGCATCTGCACCACTCTTGAATGCCTCTTGAGCAATATATCCTTTAGAGAGGCCTCCACCTCCCAAACGGGAAGCACACTTGTCAACCTTTATATACTTGCACCCCTCTTGGGTGAACTCTGCAAGCAACATATTGAACACATTTGTTCCCAAATCCAAAACAGCTACTCTCATACTACAATTTTCTTATAAGGTTCAATCCATCTCTAAGTGGAATAATCACATTCTCAACCCTTGGATCTTCTTTTACCATTTTATTGAAATTATATATTCCCTGTGTCTGTGCATCTTTTGGAATATCCTCTCCTATAACCTTTCCATCCCACAACACATTGTCGGCGAGTATATAGCCTCCGGGTCTTACCAAATCAAAAACAAGATTATAATATGCAGGATACTCCCTCTTGTTTGCATCTATGAACACAAGGTCATACATTTTTCCCTGTGCCCTAAGCTCCTCTATTGTCTGCTTGGCATCCCCAATATGAAGCTTTATCTTATCTTGCAATCCTGCCCTTTGGTGAGCCTCAAGGATAAGATCCTCCAACTCATCATTAAGTTCAAGAGAGTCAAGTACACCTCCCTCTCTAAGCCCTCTGGCAAGACATATTGCAGAATAACCTGTAAAAGCACCAAGTTCCAGTATTGCCATAGGTGCAACCATTCTGGAGATAAACTCCATAAGCTTTCCCTCTACTGGGCCACACAACATCCTGGCATGATTTGTCCTTAAATTGGTCTGCTTTTGCAACCAGCCTAAAACAGGATCTTGTTCCGAAGAGAAATCTGTCAAATATTTGTTCAATAAATCTGCCATAATCAATTATATACTAAGAAACTCATTCTATCCCAAGAGATTACCTCTTTAGCCACCTCTTGCAACTGTTGTGCAGATACAGCCTCTATACTTGCTTTCATCTGCTCAAAATCACTTATTTTGCCATATACAACCAGAGATTTTCCCATAGAAAGACATTGTGACTCATTATTGTCCTGAGCAATGGACATTTGTCCTATAAGCTGTTTTTTTGCCGCCTTTAGCACACTCTCTTTAAGAGGGGTTGAAACCAGTTTGTCTATCTCTGCCTTTATAAGGGCTTTACATCTTTCAACATCTTCCTTGTCACAGCCATAATATATTGAGAAAATTCCATTGTCTGCATACGGAGTATATACAGCCTCTACATTATAAACCAATCCATGCTTCTCCCTTAATGAGTTGTTCAATAAAGCTCCCGATGCAGGACCTCCCAATATATTTGTAAGTATTGCAAGGACAATCCTTTTTTTACTGTAACAGCTGAATGCAGTTGTTCCAATCATACAATGTGCCTGATGGCTCTTCTTATGCACAGAGACATCAAATTTCTTCCCCTCTTTAAGGATTGCATCATGATGCTTTACATTACTTGCCAAGGCTCCCTCTTCTATATATTCAAGAACAACATCACCTCCACAATATTTTGCCAACGCCTTACGGGCAATAGCCTCTATCTTGTTTTTCTGCATATTGCATACTACTGTCAGAGCCATGTTATCTGGCCTGAAATTGGCTTTTATATAATCAAGAAAAACTTGAGTATCTATCCTATTAAGAGTCTTCTTTTCTCCAAGAATCTGCATATTCAAAGGGCTGCCCTCAAATAAAAGCTGTTCAAAATGCTCATATATAGATTCTCCTGGCATATCCTTGTATGAAACAATCTCATCCAGAACAACATCTCTCTCTTTCTCAAGTTCCTTTTGTGGAAATGTAGATGTAAATGCAAGTTCAAACAACAGATCAATAGCCTTGGATATATCCTCTGCCAATACTGTTGAGTGTAATACTGTCTCCTCTTTTGTAGTATATGCGTTCAATTCCCCACCTACTTTTTCGAGGCAAGCATTAATTGAGCCCGATTTTCTTTTTAATGTCCCTTTAAACAACATGTGCTCAGTAAAATGTGCAAGCCCGTTATATTTTGGATCCTCATCTCTTGTACCACTTTTAACTGTAAGTGCACAATATGCTACAGGTGAATTACTTTCCTTATGCGAAAACTTTAATAACACTATGTTAACGTTTTAAAATCTTACAAAATTAGAAATATATTCTTACATTTGTATATTATGGATAAGTTTATAGTTTCTGCACGTAAATATAGGCCAAACAATTTTGTCTCATTGGTTGGACAAGATTGCATTGCCGTAACTTTAAAGAACTCTATTAAAAGAGACCAGCTTGCTCATGCATACCTGTTTTGTGGTCCAAGAGGAGTTGGTAAAACCAGTACAGCCAGAATTTTTGCAAAAACAATAAATTGCGAAAATCCCGACGAGAACCTTGAACCTTGTGGAGAATGCGAGAGCTGTAAATCCTTTGCACAAGGACGCTCATATTGCATTCACGAAATGGATGCTGCATCAAACAACTCTGTAGATGACATCAGGTTACTTACAGAGAAAGTGATGATTCCGCCACAAATTGGCAAATACAGCGTTTACATTATTGATGAGGTACATATGCTCTCACCATCTGCTTTCAATGCTTTTCTAAAAACATTGGAAGAGCCGCCTGCACATGCCATTTTTATACTGGCAACCACAGAGAAACACAAGATTCTCCCTACAATTCTAAGCAGATGCCAAACTTATGATTTCAACAGAATTTCCATAGAGGATATTGTAAAGAACTTGTCAAACATTGCCAAACAGGAGTCGGTTACAATAGATTCAGATTCTTTACACGTTATAGCCCAAAAAGCCGATGGTGCAATGAGAGATGCACTTACCCTTTTTGACCAGACTGTAGCATTCTGTGGAACTGATGTAAAATATGCAGATGTAGTCAAGAATCTTAATGTCCTTGATTACGACTATTACTTTAACATTACCGAGTGTGCATTGGCAATGAGCCATTCAAAAGCACTGTTGCTGTTTGATGAAATACTCTCTAAAGGGTTCAATGCACTATACTTTATATCTGGATTGAGTTCTCACTTTAGAAACCTTATGGTATGCAAGGATGCCTCTACATTCAAACTTTTGGAAATGGCACCTACTATGGTAGAGAAATACAAATTGCAAAGCCAGAAATGTTCTTTTGAGTTTTTGTATAAAGCACTCTCCCACACCACCAAATGTGAGAGCGAATACAGGAGCAGCGGCAACCAGAGATTATTGGTAGAATTTTTGCTTGTCAAATTGGCACAGATTTGCAAGCCAGAAGAGGCTGCACCTGAAGTTGCACCTGTCCCAGTGGTTACCAATAAGCCTGCAGAGGCTCCTACAGTAGTTTTG
>JAFYMJ010000018.1 GCA_017556665.1 Bacteroidales bacterium | reverse complement strand
GTCAGGAATAAAATTATATATGAGTTTATTCTTACTCTCTTCTTCTGCTCTGGCATATGGCAGTACATTCACTATGTTGCTTGCTATGAACTTGTACAATATATCACCACATAAAAATAGTGTAGCAGCCATAGGGACAGGAAACGAAGCCAACACTCCAACAATAATGGTAAAGTAGAATATAAGTGCTATAACACCGTAGCTGCCAATATGGGAATCTTTCATTATTGAAAGAATTTTATCTTTAGAGGTACCGCCGCCAAAACCGTCAAAAAAATCGGCAAGGCCATCCTCGTGCAGGGCTCCTGTAATTAAAACCCTGGTAAGAACACCAAGTGTTATGGCAATTATAACTGGAAATACATATGAACATGCCAACATTACAAGTGCACCCAGCCCACCTGTTATAATTCCTGCATACGGCCAATAGTTGACCACATTTTTAAAATACTCCTTGTCCAAAACCTTTATTCTCCAAAACGGAAGCCTTGTAAAAAACATAAAGGCTGCCAAAACATTATACATATTAAAAATACTTGGTAACGGATGCCCCTTTAAAGCTATCCATTTGATTTATCATATTTACTGCCGATACAACTATTGGATATGCACAAATTGCCCCGCTACCCTCTCCAAGTCTAAGGCCTAATGAGATTAGCGGCATGCAACCCAAAATATCAAGCACTCTTTTGTGACCGCTTTCATCGCCACAATGGCCAAATATTGCATACTCAACAACATTCTCATCCAATTCCTTTGCAGCAAGCAGACAGTTGGTCATTATAAAGCCATCAATAAGGATAACCATATTAAGCTCTGCTGCCCTTAACATACCTCCTACAGCCATAAGCATTTCATAGCCTCCAAACCACCTCATAATCTCAAGAGCATAATCCTTATTTCCATTGGAAACAAATCCTCCACCTGTCTCTTTTTCCTCCCCGATATATTTTTTAAAGAATGTCCCCTCTGTACTCTGATAGTTCCTTGCAGAATCCATAAGAACATCCAGTTTATGCTGCAAATTCTTTCCTACCATTCCACTGCCAGCACCAACACACTCCTTTAACGGAACCCCACCCAAATAGCTCATCCACATAGATGAAGGTGAAGTGTTTCCAACCCCCATTTCTCCAAAACACACTACATTACACCCCTGTGCGTAAACCCTGTCCACCATCATTGCACCACAATCAATGGCCTTCTCAAGTTCTTCCATTGTTATGGCTGCCTCATATTTAAAGTTTCTTGTTCCCTTCCTTATTTTACAGTCAACAATACCGCAATCAGATGGAAAATCAAAATCCACACCACTGTCAACCACATTAAGTTTAAAGTTATGTTGCTTACACAAAAAACTTATACCGGCTCCACCTTTTAAGAAATGCCCCATCTGTTGCCAAGTAACCTCCTTTGGAGAAAAACTTACCCCTTCATCAACAATCCCATGATCCGCACCAAACAAGATATGGTTGGGATTATTTAGCTGTGGTGATAATGTCTGTTGGATAAGTCCTACTCTATAGGCCAACTCTTCCAACATTCCCAAAGAACCTTTTGGTTTTGTAAGATTGTCTATCTTCTCCTTTAAGGCTGCCGCAATTGCGCTGTTGGGCTTTTTTATATCAAAAACTCTCATTACTTAATCTTTATCGGGATACCACATACCATAAAATAAACCTCATCTGCTTTGGATGCTATATACTGGTTAAGCCATCCAAGCAGGTCAGTAAACTGTCTTTGTATCTTATTTTCAGACACTCCACTAAGTCCTATCTCATTTGTAACAAATACAAATGTTGCATCTTGCTGGGTAAACTTGTCAAATTCATCCTTAACAGCCTCCAATGACCTTTTAACAACATTCCCTTTTTCGCCTGAACTTTCATTCTCTTGTGAGGTACTTATCCCAAAAAAGAAATTTGTACTCCACAGAGTCACACAGTCAACAAGGACAACCTTTCCGGCTACATTATGCTTGCTCAAGAACTTCTCCTCCTCTATGTTTATCCATTGCTCTCCCCTTCTCTGCTTATGCAATGCCACCCTTTTGGCAAACTCATCATCCCACACCTTGGCAGTTGCCATATAAACGCACTTGTTGTCACCAGAAAGATCCAATGCCATTTTTTCTGCATATGTGCTCTTGCCGGAGCGTTGGCCACCAGTTACCAATATTATTTTTCCCATGCCTCCAAAATGTTTTAAGGCTGACACAAGCCAGCCTTAAATTTATATCAGTAGATTTTTTATCTCATATACTCTGCCGATATACTTTTGAACTCAACTTCGTCTATAATTGTACAATCCCCTGAATACTCTGCCCCCATTTCAATACAAATCCTTATAGTTTTAAGTGAGCCATCAAAAGATGATCCGCTGCGGAATGTTACAATATCACCTACAGTAAAGGTTCCCTCAATTGTTCCCCATATATCTGCACTGTTGCACATAACATTACCTTTTATTACAGCCTTCTCTCCCAATACAAGTTTACCGGAAGTAACAAGATCTCCCTCAAATACACCATCTATTCTGATATCAGAATTTGATACCAATGCTCCTTGAATCTCTGTTCCTGCAGAAATTCTTGTTACATCATTTACCTGTGCTATTGTATTAGATCTTGCCATAACTGTCCGTTTTATATTCTACATATGAATCATTTCGCCGTGAATTGCAGCAGCAGCCTCCATAATTGCCTCACTCATTGTTGGATGAGGGTGGATTGTCTTGATTATGTCTTTAGCTGTTGCTCCCAATTTCATTGCCAACACCATGCCAGAAAGCATCTCGGTAACATTTGCACCAATAAGGTGAGCTCCAAGAATCTTGTCTGTATTGGCATCAACTATAAGTTTTACAAAGCCATCCCTCTCTCCTGCTGTTGTAGCTTTTCCACTTGCAGTGAACGGGAATTTTCCAACCTTATACTCAATACCTTGCTCTTTAACTTTCTTCTCTGTAAGACCTACAGATGCAATCTCTGGATTTGTATATGTAGCACCTGGAATTAGCGAATAATT
>JAFYMJ010000195.1 GCA_017556665.1 Bacteroidales bacterium | reverse complement strand
CCCGACAAACTATTTTCTCATATAGCTTTTGAGCTTACCCCTAAAAAGGATGAAGAGGCTAAAGGGAAGAAAGCAGAGGGAAAGAAACCAGAAGTGAAAGAAGAAAACAGCAAGCCTGAAGCTAAAGGTGCTCCATCTAAAGAGGGTGGCAAAAAACCTGGAAAGAAAGAGGAGATTAAAGAGATGTATGTAATGAACATTGCATCTGGCAAAATTGACACTCTTAAGAATGTAACCTCTTGCAAATTCAACAAAGAGGGTGATTTGATGGCATACATCTATGAGCCTGGCAAAAAAGACACTCTAAACAAATATGCCCTAAAACTATACAACACCGCTACTGGCGAGAGCAAAACTGTACTTGAGGGTGAGAAAGGGTCAAAAATAAAACTTCCTGTATTTAGTGAGGTTGGTACAATGGCATTCTACGCCAATACAGATACCTCAAAGGCGGCAAAGAAAAAAGTGGACATTTACCTGTATGATATTTCGTCGGGGAAACTGAATATTGCTGCGCATAACAAAATGGCCGGACTTAAAGAGGGTTGGGTTGTTAGCGAGAACGGTTCACTAAGCTATAGCAAGGATGGTGGCAGACTGTTCTTTGGTACAGCACCCAAACCTAAAGAGAAGGATACTACTTTGGTTGATTTTGAACAACCTCAACTTGATATCTGGACCTGGAATGAGGATTATTTGCAACCTGTACAGCTTTTAAGAAAAGAGAGAGAGTTGAAACAAACTTATACTGCATATATAAACACCTCACTTACAGAGAACTTTGTACAATTGGGTACTTTAGATGTCCCAACTGTTAGCGTTCCTAATGAGAAAATGGCAGATTGGGCTATTGTAAGCAACGATAAAAAATACAGAATCCAATCTCAATGGGATTACAGCAGGACATCAGACCTATATTTGATGAATATAAAAGATGGCTCTGTAAAACTTATTAAGGAGGGTGTTTGCTATAGTGGAATGACATATTCTCCTAAAGGTGATTATGCAATTACATTTGACAAGGTTGGCAAGAACTGGTTGTTGTACAGCATTGCAACTGGTAAGATAACCAATCTTACAGAGAATATGAATGTAAGTTTTGTAGATGACGAGCACGATACCCCTAGCCTTGCCGGTGCAAATGGTCATGCAATCTGGTTTGAAGATGGAACTGCATTCGTTATTAGAGACAAATTCGATTACTGGAAATTTAATGTTGAGAATGTAGCGGAGCCTGCAATGTTTACAAATGACTATGGCCGCACAAACAATACTCAGCTAAGTGTTACTGTTTTGATTGAGGATCCAGACAAGAGTGCAGCACCAGGCAGAAGAGCAGAGATTAAATCTACTGAGCCATTGTACTTTACAACATTTAACAAAACAAGCAAACAAACTGGCTTGGCAATTAAGGACATTACCAAAAAGAAAAGTAGTGTAACAAAAATTGTAGAGGGTCCATACACTTATGGAAACTTTAAATATTCTAAACCTGGCAAAGGTAAAAAAGCTGCATATATCTACTCAAGAGGCAATTTTGAAGAGGGTAACAATGCCTTTATAACATATGACAACTTTAAGACACAAAAACAGATTACAGACATCAACCCTCAGCAAAGAGATTACAACTGGGGTACAGTAGAGCTTGTAAACTGGAGAACAGAGGATGACATTTTCTGCGAAGGTCTGTTGTTTAAGCCAGAGGATTTTGACTCAACAAAGAAATATCCTGTAATGATTTATTTCTACGAAAAAGAGTCAGATAACCTTTATGCAAGCAGAGTCCCATCTCCAAGCAGATCTGTTATTAACATCCCATACTTTACAAGTAACGGTTATGTGGTGTTTGTTCCAGATATCTATTATAAAGACGGACATCCTGGAAAGAGTGCAATGCGCTCAATTATGCCGGGTGTAAAGATGCTTGAAGAGTCTTACCCTTGGATTGACGGCAAAAATATGGCAATTCAGGGACAAAGCTGGGGCGGATATCAGGTTGCATATATGATTACCCAAACCAATAAATTCAAAGCTGCTGGTGCAGGTGCACCTGTATCAAATATGACCAGTGCATATGGTGGTATAAGATGGGGCAGCGGAATTACAAGACAGGTTCAATATGAGCAAGGCCAAAGCCGTATTGGTAAAGATCTTTGGAGCGGATTTGATTTGTATTATGAGAATTCACCATTGTTCTTTGCTCCTAATGTAACTACCCCTGTACTTATTATGCATAACGATAAAGACGGTGCAGTTCCTTGGTATCAGGGTATAGAGTTCTTTGTTGGACTACGCAGACTTGGTAAAGTTGCATGGATGCTTCAATACAATAACGAGGAGCATAACCTTGTAGAGAGAAAGAACTGTAAAGATTTGAGCATTAGACTGTCTCAATTCTTTGACCACTACCTTAAAGGTGCTCCAATGCCTAAATGGATGAAGAACGGACGTCCTGCAGTTGATAAAGGATACGATTTAGGATATGACCTTATAGAAGAATAAAAAGTAATATAGAGTAACAATATGAAAAAATTTATTATTCCAATTATGCTTTTGGCAACAGTTATGAGCTCATGCGGCACAGATTCAGGCAATGAGCAAATAATTACAAAAACCAATATAGAGGTAGTTGACGGACAATACACTCCAGAAATCATGCACAGACTTGGCAAGGTATCTGATCCGCAAATATCTCCTGACGGCTCTAAAATTCTATATGGAGTAACATATACTTCAATAGAGCAGAATAAAGGCAACAGAGAACTTTACATCATGAACATAGATGGTTCAAACAATGTAAAGGTTACAAATTCCCCAAAAAGCGAGTCTAACGCAAGATGGATTTCAGATTCTAAAGTAATGTATATGCGTGGTGGAGAAATCTTCTGTGCAAATGTGGTAAACGGAACTTTAGAGGGTGAGCAGAAAATTGAGGCTCCAGCTGGAATAGAGGGATTTGAACTTTCTCCTTCTGCAAATAAAATTATGTATGTAAAATCTGTAAAGGCTGCAGTTAAGCCTACCGACCTGTACCCAGATTTGGACAAGTCGTCGGGAAGAACATACACAAATCTTATGTACCGCCACTGGGATCACTTTGTAGAGGAGGTGCCTCACACTTATGTTGCAGATTTTAATGGTTCTGCCATAACAGATTCCAAAGATATCCTTGCAGGCGACACAGCTAACCCAGAGGTGGAGGGAAAACCTTTTGAGCTTCCTACCCTTCCATTTGGAGGTCTTGAGCAACTATCATGGAGCCCTTGTGAAAAATATATTGCATACTCTTGCAGAAAACTTTGGGGAAGAGATTATGCTTTCTCTACCAATACAGACATTTACCTTTATAATGTAGAGTCTGGCGCTACCCAAAACCTTACTGCAGGTATGATGGGTTATGATACTGAGCCTCTTTTTGCTCCCGACGGAAAATCTCTTGCTTTTGTAAGTATGGAGAGAGGCGGCTATGAGGCAGACAAGAGAAGATTGTTTGTTGTAAATATGGAAAAGGTTTATGCAAATCTTGATTCCAAAGATTTCAAACCTTTTATGAGAGAACTTACAACAGACTATAAATATAATGTAGAGGGTATTGCATGGAGCCCTGCTTCTGACAAGATTTACTTTAACTCTTGCGTAAATGCACTTACTGCCCTATTTGAGGTAGATGTAAACAAAGTTTGCGGTAACCCTATTGCAGACAATGAGGGTACCGGTTATTTGCCAGTAAACTATGGAGAGGGGATAAGAAGAATTACCTCTGCAGATTTAATCTTTGATTTTAGCGGTGTTTCTGTTGTTGCAGCAGAGGATGGTACAGTTAAAGAACTTATTGGAACAAACACTTGCATGATGCGTCCTGCAGAGATTGTTTCTGTAAATCCTGTAACTGGTATTGTAACTGAGCTTACCAAAGAGAACAGTGAAACATTGGCTAAACTTGACACTCCAACTGTTGAGCAAAGATGGATGAAAACCGTAGATGGCAAACAAATGCACACTTGGATTGTTTATCCTCCTAAATTTGACAAGACAAAAGTTTATCCTGCAATTCTTATGTGTTTGGGTGGTCCTCAGGGAACAATCAGCCAAGGTTTCTCTACAAGATGGAATTACAGACTGATGGCATCACAAGGCTACATTGTAATTCTTCCTAACAGAAGAGGCACAACTGCCTTTGGCCAACCTTGGTGCGAGCAAATTTCTGGAGACTACATTGGTCTTAATATGCAGGATTACCTTACATCTGTAGACAATATGAAGAAAGAGCCATATGTAGGTAAAGTTGCGGCTACTGGTGCAAGTTATGGCGGATACTCTGTTTATTACCTTGCTGGTATCCACAAAAACAGATTCTCTGCCCTTATTGCACACGCCGGAATTTTCAACCAGGAGCATATGTATATGATGACAGAGGAGTTATGGTTCCCTAATTGGGACAACGGAGGTGCACCTTGGGATGAGAACAATGTTGCAAAACGTCACTATGGCAACTCAGCACATAAACTTATCAAAAACTGGAATACCCCTATTCTAATTACTCATGGAGAGATGGACTACAGAGTTCCGGTAGATCAGGGTATGGCTGCTTTCAATGCTGCACAAATGCTTGGTGTTGAGAGTAAATTACTTCTTTTCCCAGAGGAAAACCACTGGATTCTTAGACCTCAAAATTCAATTCACTGGAACAGAGAATTCTTTGGATGGTTAGACAAATATTGCAAAAACTAACATTGTAATACAGCAAAAAAGAAGGCCGGGTCAATTAGTTTTGACTCGGCCTTTGCTATGATTGTTAATGTATTCCTAAATTAGATAGACCACTCTGTACCGTTCTTGCCATCTTTAAGCTGGATTCCAAGTGCAATAAGCTTATCTCTAATCTCATCTGCTTTAGCCCAGTCTTTATTTGCTTTGGCAACCTTTCTGTCTTCAAGTACCATATTTATAAGGCCATCCATAATTTTTGTTGTTGCCTCGCTTGTTGAATTGGCAGCACCCTCTTGAGCAATACCTAAAACGCCATCTACAATATCTGTAAACAATGCTTGTAGTACATCTTTTTCTGCCTGTCCAATAGCAAGCTTGCCATCTTTAACCTGATTTACTATTCTTACAACATCAAACAGATGTGACAGTGCAATTGGAGTATTAAGGTCATCACAAAGAGCATCATAAATATTCTCTTTTAGTTGTGCAATCTCCTTAACAAGTTCTGCAGATGATGATGTAACTTTTAAACCTTTTACATCTGCAGCTGCCTGCATCATCTTCTTAAGCCCCTTCTCTGCAGCCTGCAAAGCCTCATTACTGAAATCAAGTGTACTTCTGTAGTGAGCCTGAAGGATAAAGAATCTTACAGTCATTGGAGAATAGGCTTGCTCCAACAATTGATGACTTCCGGTAAACAGCTCGTCCAATGTTATAAAGTTTCCATAAGACTTACCCATTTTTTTACCATTGATTGTAATCATATTGTTGTGCATCCAATATTTCACTCCACCTTTACCTCTTGATGCGGTATTTTGTGCCAATTCGCACTCATGGTGAGGGAACATCAGATCCATTCCACCTCCGTGGATGTCAAACTCCTCTCCCAAATATTTTGCACTCATTGCAGAACACTCAAGATGCCATCCCGGGAATCCGTCACTCCAAGGTGAAGGCCATCTCATTATATGCTCTGGAGATGCCTTTTTCCACAATGCAAAATCTGCAAAACAACGTTTGTCATCCTGACCGTCCAATGCTCTGGTGTTTGCATTCATCTCCTCTAAGTTTCTTCCCGACAAAACTCCATAATTATGGTCTTTGTTGTATGCATTTACATCAAAGTAAACAGATCCGTTGCTGATGTATGCGTAACCTTTGTCAAGAATATCCTTAACAAGATTTATCTGCTCAATAATGTGTCCAGATGCTCTTGGCTCAATGCTTGGAGGACAAGTGTTAAGTTTTCTCATTGCCTCATGGAATCTTAGAGTATAGAACTGTACTACCTCCATTGGCTCCAATTGCTCCAATCTTGCTTTTTTTGCAATCTTGTCTTCTCCCGCATCAGAATCGTTCTCAAGATGCCCTACATCTGTAATATTTCTTACATATCTTACTTTATAACCAAGGTGTCTGAACAATCTTACAAGCACATCGTATGTAATTCCAGGTCTTGCATGTCCCAAATGGGCGTCACCATACACTGTTGGGCCACAAACATACAGGCCAACCATACCGGGAGTTATTGGCTTGAACAGCTCTTTTCTTCTACCTAATGTGTTATAAATCTGTATCCCTCTTAGATTTTCCATATCAATTTGTTTTTCACACTTTCAAAGAGCAAATTTAATCATATTTTGTGGCTTAAGCAATCAAACTTTTATTCTTCGAGCGGAATTATAATTTTTGAGGCATTAATTTCTGTTGCTGTCCTTTCCATTCCTGCGGAGTCTGTGTATTTTACATATTTGATTCTCCCCATAACCTCAAGGAATGTCCCTTTCCTTATTTTTTCAAAATCAGGCATCCCTTTCCTTGACCATGCAACTACATTATGCCATGTGGTCTCCTCTCTAAAGAGATTGTCCTTTCCTTTAAACACCTCATTTGTAGCCAATGTAAACCTTATTACCACTCCCTGATCTACTTTAAGAATTTTTGGCTCCTGCCCTACTCTTCCCTTTAATTCAACTTTGTTTACCGATTTTTCCATAACATGATTTTAAATTTGGTTATGGTGCAAAAGAACAGCAAATTCCCTACATTATTGAATACTAATTATTTATAAACGATTATAAACTCTTACAAACGCATAGAAACATTTATAAACTTTTAAAATCAGATAAATCTTTTCCTGAACAAAAAAGATTTTCTTTTCCTGTAATTCTAATAGCCTACTCCATTCTAAATTTACTGTTCTAAACTGTAGAATATGGAGAATAGAAGGGTATGTAAAGTTTGCGGGGAGACAATAATTGGGAGGAGTGACAAGATTTATTGTTCATACAATTGCAGAGTCTACGCAAATAATGTAAAAAACAGAGAATTAAAAGAGAAAAACAGTGCTTTCAAATATAAGGTTTCCATAGATAAAACCTTAAACCAGCTAATACTTAAAAATAGAGTTATATCCCTAAAAATAATATTGATAACATCCTATATTTTTAAAATATTCTCTAAATTTGCCGGCTATAATAAACATTCCAAATAAAATGAGAAATATTGTTACTGTATTTGTTTTGGCAACACTTGCTTTTGTTTCTGCCTCTTGTGTAGAGAGCTCAGACAAATATAAAGAGTTGCAATCTAAATTAGAGGCTCTACAAGCTGGATATGACCTTAAGGCTCAGGAGTTAGATGAGATTTTTTCTGTAATTAATGAGGTTGAGCAAGGTCTGAGCTCAATTAGAGAGAGTGAAAACATCATTACCATCCAGGCTCAGGATACAGATGGCCTTGCTGTTAACACTGGTACTAAAGAGCAGATTAAAAATGATATAAAAGCCATTGAGGAGGCCATTAAGCATTACCAGGATAAAATTGAAAAACTTACAAAAGAGAACAAGATACAATCTTCACAATTCAAGAAAAGATTAAAGGCTTTGCAAAATGAGCTAAAAGAAAAATCTGATCTTATCAGCAGCTTGTCTGACCAGCTTAACAGTGCAAATACCCAACTTAACATCAAAACTCAGGAAGTTGCCTCTTTAAACGAGGTGGTTGCCAATCTTAAGGATGAGGTTACAAGCCTTAACACTACCCAACAGGAGCTTTCTGATAAAGTTGCTGCACAAGACAAAGAGCTTTACTCTGCATACTACATTGTAGGTACAAAAGATGAGCTTATTGATATTGGAGTAATGACAAAAGGTGGTCTGTTCAAATCTGCTAAAGTTTCATACCAGTCAGAGAAAGATGCGTTTGTAAAGATTGACTACAGAGAGGTAAGCTCAATCAACACAAATGCAAAAAAGGTTAAAATTATGTCTGTACATCCAAAAGGGACATATGCAATTGAGGAGGCAGATGGTGTTATGATTCTTAACATCTCTCATCCAGATGAGTTCTGGGAGCAAACCAAATACCTTGTTGTTCAAGTACAATAATTTTTAAACATATATGAGAAAACTATTACTTTCTGTAGCAGTTTGTTCTGTTACATTGTTATTATCGTGTAAACAAGAAATGACAAATCCATTATTAACTGAATCAACCGTAAGATACGGTGCTCCTGCTTTTGACAAGATTACAGAGGATTATTACATCCCTGCATTTGATGCTGCAATTGCAGAGGGCAAACAGGAGATTGATGCAATTGTTAACAACCCAGAGGCTCCAACCTTTGAGAACACAATCCTTTCTTTAGAGTACGCTGGCGGCAAATTGAATACCGTTTCTGGTATTTTCTATAACCTTAACGAGGCAAATACCAGTGCAAAGATGCAGGAGATTGCAGAGATTATCTCTCCTAAAATGACAGAGTACAGCCTTTCAATTATGCTTAACGAGAAGCTTTTTGAGAGAGTAAAAGCTGTATATAACCAAAAAGATTCCTTGAATCTTGACGTGGAGCAGGCTAAGCTTCTTGAGAATACTTATAAGGGCTTCACCGACAACGGTGCAAATTTGTCGGCAGAGGATAAAGAGAAATACAGCAAACTTCAGGAGGAACTCTCTTTGGCCACACTAAAATTTGGCAAAAATGTATTGGGTGCAACCAATGCTTTCACTCTTCATTTGACAAATGAGGCTGACCTGGATGGTCTTCCTGCATATGCTAAAGATGCAGCTGCTATGGAGGCTAAATCAAGAAACCTTGAGGGTTGGGTAATTACTCTTCAACAACCAAGCTACTCTCCATTCATGCAGTTTGCAAACAACAGAGAGCTAAGAGAGAAACTTTGGAAAGCATATAACTCAAAATGTATTGGTGGCGAGTTTGACAATCAGGAGACCATTAAAACAATTGTAGACCTGAGAATCAAATGTGCAAACATTTTAGGTCACAACACTTATGCAGATGAGGCTCTAAAAGACAGAATGGCTAAAAATGCCACTACAGTAAACAATTTCTTGCAAGATTTATTGGTTAAATCTCTTCCATACGCTAAATCGGATGTTAAAGAGATTTCTGATTACGCCAAGAAACTTGGTCATAAAGGGGAGTTGATGCCTTGGGATTTCTCTTACTACTCAGAGAAGCTTAAAAAAGAGAAATACTCTTTGGATGATGAGATCTTAAAACCATACTTTAAACTTGAGAATGTAATTGATGCAGTTTTCTCACTTGCAAATACACTTTACGGTCTAAACTTTACAGAGGCTACAGATATCCCTGGTTACCACCCAGATGTAAAAGTTTATGATGTAACAGATGCAAACGGAAGACATATGGCTGTATTCTATGCAGACTTCTTCCCAAGAGAGAGCAAACGTGGCGGTGCATGGATGACCAGCTTTAGAGAGCAAGGTTTCTCAAAAGATGGTAAAGTTGAGAACAGACCGTTTACCTCTATTGTATGCAACTTTACAAAACCTACAGAGAACGAGCCATCTCTACTTACTTTCTACGAGGTAACAACTCTTTTGCACGAGTTTGGACACGCACTTCACGGAATGTTGGCAGAGGGCAAATACCAGTCTCTTACAGGAACAAGCGTAGCAAGAGATTTTGTTGAGCTTCCATCTCAAATTATGGAGAACTGGGCTACAGAAAAAGAGTATCTTGCTTCATTTGCAAAACACTACCAGACAGGTGAGGTTATTCCCGACGAACTTATCAATAAAATTATTGAGTCAAAGAACTACAACAGCGGATACGCAAGTGTAAGACAACTTCAGTTTGGTATTACAGATATGGCATGGCATGTTCTTACCCAAGTACCTGCAGAGGATGTTGTATCATTTGAGAAAGCAGCTGTAAAACAATGTAATGTTGTAACAGATGTACCTGGCATTGCATTCTCTCCATCGTTCAGCCACATTTTTGCCGGTGGATACGCAGCAGGTTACTACTCATACAAATGGGCAGAGGTACTTGAGGCAGATGCATTCCAATTGTTCAAAGAGAAAGGTATCTTTAACAAAGAGGTTGCAGAGAACTTCCGCAAAAATATCCTTAGCAGAGGTGGTATTGAAGATGCTGATGTCCTTTACAGAAACTTTAGAGGCAGAGATCCTAAACCAGAGGCTCTAATGGAGAAACTTGGTATGACAAAATAATCATTGACATACATAAGCAATAAAAAACTGAGGCCAGGTCAAAAAATTTTGATCTGGCCTTATATTTTTACAGAGTTAATGGGTATTATTTTACCCTTACCAACTCCACATCAAAAATCAAAGTTGCATAAGGTGGGATTTGAGCACCTGCACCTCTCTCTCCATATGCAAGGTTGTATGGGATATACAGTTGCCATTTATCACCCTCTTTCATAAGTTGAAGAGCCTCTACCCAACCTGCAATAACTTGAGTTACACCAAATGTTGCTGTCTCACCTCTATCATATGAGCTGTCGAATTTTGTACCATTGATAAGTCTGCCCTCATAATGGCACTCAACGCTGTCCGAAGCCTTTGGAGACTTGCCGCTACCAGCGTTCAACACTTTATATTGCAAACCGCTTGGCAAGGTAACAACGCCCTCTTTTTTTGCATTCTCTGCCAAGAAAGCCTCACCCTCTGCCTTAAACATTTTTGTCTGCTCAGCCTCAAGTTTAGTAAAGAAATCTTGCAGAACAGCTTGTGACTCTTGCATGCTCATTGCTGTTTGCTCATTGCTCAATACAGCTTTAACCGCTTTTGCAAACTCATCAATATTCAAATCTTTTACCCCACTTGCCAAAATACTGTTGGCAATGTTCATACCTAATGCGTAACTTACTTTTTCCATTTATCTTTTTTGTTAATTAAATTTTACACTCAATTATATCACTTATGTTTGTTGTAAAGTTCCTGCTTAAATTCTCCCTCTTCATTACCCATTTTCCACTATCCTGGTCTGCCAACAATCCCCCTTGCACAGCAATCTTTAATGTGTCTCTTCCATACTTTGCATTTACACTGTCAAGCACTTTGTTTATCTGGTTAATCTTTGTAACATCATTACTGTAAAAGAGGTTCTGCTGCACACAATCACTACCCATAAGCTCCGTTACAATAACCCCT
>JAFYMJ010000194.1 GCA_017556665.1 Bacteroidales bacterium | reverse complement strand
GATAATGCAAGGAGAAAAAAATGGAATCTTTACAGAGATTACAAAAGATCTTAGCGGCGGAAATTTATCGGGACAAAAATTCTCTTATATGAGCACCCACACAGACTCATACAAACAGTTGAAAGACTCCCCTAAGGAGGTTGCTACAATAAGGGAAGCTGAACTCAAGCTGAATGAATATGACTACTATCTAATTAAGAAAGAGGATATTCCAAATGTCCTAAAAGATTTGAAAGATGGTGATATTCTTGGACTTAACACATCGGTTAAAGGATTGGACATTGCACATGTGGGATATATATACCATGTGGATGGAGAGGTTCACTTTATACACGCATCATATGGTGCAAAAAAAGTGGTAGTGGAAACCAAAACTTTGGTTGAATATGCAAACAGCTCAAAAACTTGCGATGGAATAAGAATCATAAGAGTAAAATAAGTATACAGATATGGGCAAAGCACAAGTTTACTATACAAATCTGAGCACCAGACCAGGTTTGAATCTTCCAAAAAAGCTAAAAAATCTGATAAAAGCTGCAGGAATAGAGAAAATTGACTTTAAAGACAAATTCACCGCAATAAAAATTCACTTTGGCGAACCAGGCAATATGGCCTACATAAGACCTGGATATGTTGCTGCTGTTGTAAACGTATTGCAATCTTTAGGTGCAAAGGTGTACCTTACAGACAGCAATACTTTATATAAAGGATTAAGAGACAATGCTGTTGACCATCTAAAGAGTGCTTGTAGAAATGGTTTTAATCCATTACAGGTAGATTGTAACGTAATTATTGCAGATGGTGTAAAAGGTACAAATTACCAGGCTATTGAACTGGAGGGGGCAAAATATTGTCCTGCTCCAAAAATAGGACAGGCAATTGCAGACTGCGATATATTCATCTCTATGAATCACTTTAAAGGTCATGAGCAGGCCGGATTTGGTGGGGCATTAAAGAACATAGGAATGGGTAGTGCAAGTATAGCAGGCAAACTTGAACTTCACTCCTCTTCACAACCAAAAGTAGATGCAAAAAACTGCATAGGCTGTAAAATATGTGAGAAAAACTGTAATCACAACGCTATAACTGTTGGTGCAGACAAGAAAGCGGTTATAGACTACAACAAATGCGTTGGTTGCGGACAATGTGTAGCATTATGCCAATATGCAGCAGCTGTTCTTGCGGAATACGACACATCTGAAATCCTGAACTATAAAATTGCTGAATACTCAAAAGCTATTCTAAAAGATAGACCTCATTTCCATATAAGTTTAATAATGAATGTATCACCGGAGTGCGACTGTTGGGGTCATAACGATGCTGCTATTGTTCCAGACTTGGGTATGATGGCTTCATTCGATCCAGTTGCGTTGGATCAGGCATGTGCAGATTTGGTAAATGCAGCACCAGCCATTAACAAATACCATAACCATGTGCATAAGGGAGAGGACAAGTTCCATTTTATTCATCCCGATACAGATTGGGAAGCCGGCCTTAGATATGCTCAAGAAATTGGTATTGGAACAAGAGAATATGAACTTATTGAGGTGTAGTTTTATGTAACAATTTCTTAGTATAATTATAGTATAAAGGTGTTTTTTATGGGAAAAAACACCTTTTTCTATTTTATATCCCAAATAATTTTTTCGATAGAAAAATAATATCTAAATTGAGGACAAATTTGTATTAAAATAATATAAGCAATGAAAATAAAATCATTATACATTGGTATTTTATTAGCCATTTTCCTTATAGGATGCGAAAAGGTTGAGATACAACGGGAAATTATAGAGTCAACTGACAAATATGTTGGTGATAACTCTATAATAGCACTAACAGAAGGTTTAGAAGAATTCACAGGAGACTTCTTTACTCTTACAGTACGAACTTTAAGCGGCGAGAAAATTAAGCGCTCGGGAATTTACAAGAAAAACAAAGATAATCATGGCCAACTTATTCTTGATTACGGAGTAAAAGATGGAGAGTATGAGTTGCTTAACATGGAGCATAAAGTAATTGATGAAGATGGCAAAATAGCGGTAAAAGAATTTGGATTGGGCTGCAAGATTACATTTAAAGATGGCATATACAAGAACCTGAGCAAATGGCACCCTACATTTAAAATGTATGGTACAGGTACAGAAGTTGATACATTGTATGTCTCTTCTGAGGATAAACTTCAATGGTTAAGAAAAGTTGTAAACAGTTCCAACACCAATAACTTGGTAAACCACGTGTATTATTTTTTGCAGACAGACGACCTTGATGGTGCCATAATGTCTATGGATGTTAGTATGGAGTATGGTTGGATGCCTATTGGATCACAACAAGAAGTTTCATTCAAATCTACATATGATGGTGGCGGATACTCAATTGACGGATTATATATAAGCAGAAGCTATATGTACGCAGCTGCACTTTTTGGATTTACAAATGGTGCATACATTAAAAATGTAAATATGACAAATGCCAAGATAACTGGAGATTTTGGTGTTTCAGGAATAGTTGGAATTGTAGTAAGCGGGGCAAACAATATAACAGGAACAATTGTTGAAAACTGTACTGTAAACAACAGTATCATCAAAGGTGCAGCAGACAGTTATGGAGTAGCAGGTCTGGTAGGCATTATAGATATGAACTCTGCCCTTCTAATCCAAGACTGTAAATCTTACAACAATACTATTACATCATCTAATCAAGCAGGAGGAGTAGTAGGTGCCGGATCTCAGGGATCAATAATAAAGGCATATTTCTGCGAGAACAACAGTACAGTAAGTTCTGAATACAACAGTAGCGGTGGAATTATAGCTGCCTGTGATACATTACTTGCAGGAGGTTGTGTGAATAGAGGTACAATTACCGGAGCATCTAAATTTACTGTAGCTGATCCAGAATCTCTTAAAGGGGGCATTGGATGTGGAGGAATTGCTGGTGGTACATCAACAAGTATGTTCACCGCCTGTGCCAATTTCGGAAATATTAATGGAAAAGTGGGTGTAGGAGGCATTATAGGAAGTACACGTAAGAGTGGATCACTTTCTAGTGAAAATTATTTATGTAATACCACAATACTGCTAAACTGTAAAAATGAAGGAAATATAACAGGAAATGAATGTGTTGGAGGTTTATGTGGAGAAGCACAAATTGGGTGCAGAGGAAGTTTGAACAAAGGGTCAGTGACGGCAAATTCAAACTATGCCGGAGGCGTGGTTGGTAGTGCTCCTATAGCAATGGTTTTAAATAACATTAATACCGGAAAAATTAAAGCATATAAATATGCTGGAGGAATTGTTGGTTTTACTGAAAGTTCTGTAATTATTGCTAGCCAAAACTTTAGTGATATTTTAGCAGAACATTCATATGCTGCAGGAATCATTGCTAAGGGTCTTAATGATATCACTTTAAATTATTGTGGAAATTTTGGCAGTGTAAGGTCTGATATAAAAGACTATACAGCTAATTTTGGTGGTGAACTGGGAGCACCGGAAGGAGAACCGGATATTACATCCATAGTTGTTGGTGCAGTAGAAGTAGTAGCAGGTGCAGCCACATTGATTGTTGGCTATATTCCTAAATCAGGTGCAGTTGACAAGATACTTACATTTGCATCTGTGGGATGGTCGATGTTTACATTAGCAGTTGATGGAACTTTTTTAAAATTTAGCATTGAAGGTATTATTTCAAATGAAAAAATAAGAGAACAGAATGAAGAAAATCTTGAATTGCTTAATGAAACAGGTAAAAAAATTGAAGAAGAACTCAACGCAACAAGAGATGGCAGTGAGATAGACTACAAACTCTTAGGCCTTGATAAAGAATATAAAGAAGAGGTTGAGAAGCTGGTGAAACATTTGGATGTCGATGGCAATTTAGGTGCATTCACAGATAGTCTTAACCAGGTTAGAGAAAATAAATTAGACAGAATTCAAAAAAGAGAATTAGTAAAGGAAATAATTCATACATGTGTATCTGGAGTTTGTATTGCAGCTTCTATGGTTGCGACTGTATGCACTATAGTTGCCACAGGTGGATCTGCAACAGCTGCTGTAGCAGCTACATGGATAGGTGGTCTTAGCGGAATAGTTGGTGGTGGCAATACAATAATTCAAGCATTGGACACATATGAAGAAAATATTGTAACCCTTGACCAATGTATAGCTGCCGGAATTATTAATGTTCCTAAAGAAAACGAAAAAACGGGAGGATTGGTAGGGCAGTTAAATTCCTATGGTGAAATTTCTGACTGTTTGAACCTTAGTACTGGAACTGGAAATGGTGGACATATTGTTGGTTACGCAGGACATCAGACTATTGTAAAAAATTGTCTTACCCTAGCTCCAGAAAGTTCTTGGGGGGGTATATACTCAGAAAAAGAGAGAAATACAGAAATAAGTGGTATATATTACCTTGTTGACAACACAGCATCTTCAGCTGTACGCTCTATGAATGGAGCAACAGCCATAACTATGGAAGAACTTTCTGACCCAAATAACCTTAAAGGATGGGATTTCAGAAAAGAAAATGGCAGATGGTTTATCCCAGAAGGTGAAAACAGATTCCCTATCCCTTATGTATCAAGATATATTAAAACACAGAATTAATTAAAACTATATATATGAAAAGGATTTTAACAACAATAGCAATAGGTACATTTCTAACGCTACTGATTTCTTGCGAGAAAATTGCACCGCAGCAGAATGTGGTAGAAATTGAAGATGGTGTATTTGAGTGTGTATTCTATATTCCACCCGTTTTTGAAGAGTTGGGTAAAGGTGATAATATTGGTAATATACAAATGGAGTTCCATCCTCTTGATGAAAATGCAGGAAGAGCTAAACCTTATTTATATACAGGAGAGCTGAGCATATACAATGTACATACAGTAACATTCAGACATGGTGGCCAGTGGGGCGAAAAACTGCCACATGGAAAATACAAATTAAGATTTATTTGTAATTACAACGGTAAATACAATGTAAAAGATTTTATATGTATTTCTACTGTAAACGAAACATATGAACTGTATGTAGCAGCTTCTGTAAACAGCATTTACGACAATTATCTAAAACCTTTAAATGGTAACGATACGTCAAAGACATACCCTGGATCTAAAGAAAATCCGTATGTAATTGCAAATTATGACGATTTCAAGAAATTCAGTTATAGCCTAAGAAATGATGAAACATCTGCAAGAGGTTTGCATTTTATGCAGACAAAATCTATAGAAGTTCCAGGCTCATCGGGAGAACTGGCAGAAGACGGTTGGTTTGGAAATGACTTTGCCGGATATTATAGTGGCGCCAACAATGAGACAACAATAAGGGGTTTCTCATTCAATGGCTCTGATATGGGTGGAGAAAACAATAATATAGGTCTATTCCGGACATTAAAGAATGGAGCATCTTTCAACAGTATGATTTTTGATGGCGATGATACCCATGGAGTAAATAAAAATAGCGGAATACTTGCAGGTTCTATAGAGAAAAATGGTATTGTAGAGATTACCAACTGTTCCTTTAGAGGTAACATTAATGGAACCAAATCCAATACAGGTGGTATTGTAGGATACATGAATGGTGGATCTTTAACTATAAAGAATTGCGATCTTGGAGTAAGAATCAGAGACTGCGGTGATTACACAGGAGGGGTAGTTGGTCTGGCTGAGGGAGACAATCCAACTATAAATATAAACACACTTACTTGTAAAGCCCAACCTATTGTTGTTAAAGGCAAAAAATATGTTGGTGGAATGTTTGGAAGAGTTGTAAATCCAAAACTTAATCTTAATGTTGTAGACCTTGCTAATGAATCATCTCAATCTGAAAATGAAGCAGTTGTAGGAGATGATTCATACGTTGGAGGTATTGCAGGAGAGATATATGTATCCAATACAAATAATGCAATCAACATCCAAAATACAACATTGTCATTCCCTATTAAAGGTAAAAACTATGTTGGAGGGTTATTTGGAAAAACCGGCAATACCGGATACACTATAAACCTTGACATAGTTAGAGTATCTTCAAATCTTATTGGTAAAGAACGTGCAGGTGGATTCATTGGTGGAACAGACAGTCTTGGCTCCTCAAATCCACTACACATAAATATGAAAAATCTTGTAAGTTTTGGTGTAATCAACTCTAACTATACAAAAATTTCTGGGGAGAAATATGTAGGTGGAATGATAGGTTCCGCAAACAATATTGCCATATCATCGGAGAGTGCTACTGTTAATATAAAAACATCAGTTGAGGGTAGCAATAATCACATTGGTGGACTTATAGGAATATTGGCAAACTGCAGCTCTACCCTATCACTAAAGAATTATTATTTTGCACCAGAATCAAAGATATCTGGAAAATATAATGTTGGTGGTGTATGTGGAACAATTAAAGCTGCCGCTATAGATGGAGGGAGATACTCGTTCAAATTCCAGGAAAATAAAGATTTTGACAAAGTTATAACTCAGGATGAGTTTGAATCACAATACATAGGTGAACAATATGCTGGCAGTAAGGCAAATGTTGCACTCAAAGTGGAGGGTACTAATTGCGTTGGCGGTATAGCAGGGTATGCAGAATACAAATCAAAAATTTCAAATATATATGTAGCAGCAAGTGTAACCGGTACAAAAGAGGTGGGAGGTGCCATAGGAAAATACAGAAGCGATGTACATGAAAAGATATCTTATGTAAATGCATACAAAAGTGGCGATAATACTGTTGGATACCATTTTGATATTGCAAACTCCAGTCCATATAAGAACTGTTACATACAAGGCGTAATAATTGGAGCAGGAGAGAAAGATAAGGATGGTAACAGAAACTCAGTAAGCATTACAGCTCATGATGTAACAGCCGGTGGTATAGTTGGCGATATATCAGGAAGTGTAATTGTATCGCACTGCATCAATTATAGTCCTATAAGCAATGGCAAACGATATTCAAATAAAGGGGGTGGCTTTGGATTTGGAGGTATTGCTGGTGATCTTTTAAGATTTGATGAGCAGGGACGCTCTCCACTACTCTATTATTGCGTAAATACAGGTGATATTAATGCAGACAGTATAGTAGGGGGAGTATGTGGCGAAATTAGTGGTAATGCCAACAATATATACCTTAATGTACAATATTGCGCTAACTATGGTACAGTAACTTGCAACGCAAAACCTAATTTCCCTTCTAATACAGGAAACTGTGGCGGCGTTGTTGGAGAAGCATGGTCTTCTGGTGTACTTATTGTAGGATCTGCAAACCATGGTAATATATACGCAAATACATCACTTCATGGACTTTGTGGAATAGCGGGTGTTGTAGGCTATGATCCACACGGAGCATTTGATGGTGTGGATGAACATAATGGAGTTGTTATTGGTTGTGCAAATACAGGAAGAGTAGAGAATACCAGTAAATCTTGTGATATAGGTGGCATTGTTGGCTGGTTAGAAGAGGGTTATGAAGACAAAGGAGATGCTTCGGTAGTAGGTTCATATAACAAAGGTGAAATACCTACAGCTGGAGAAAAACATAAATACAGAGGCGGAATAGTTGGTTATGTAGACAGACATGCAGAGATAAGATATTGTCTTTCATTCTTGGAGCCATCATATGAAAGTGGT
>JAFYMJ010000193.1 GCA_017556665.1 Bacteroidales bacterium | reverse complement strand
TGCAGCTAAAAACATTATTCTTATACCTCAGGAGTATGATTCAAAAGACCCTAATGACAAGAGAATTGCGGGTAGGGTTTTCTTTAAGGATAACGGAGTTGATACATATATGAAATTCTCTTCGGACTTCTCATTTAAGGAGGGTGTTAAATATAGTATTGTAATTAACTTTACTGGAGATGATATTATTGTGCTTATTATAGAAGCTGGACTTTGGGATGATGTCCCAGTACAATATGAATTTGAGTAGATTATGAGAAAGGTTTGCGGATACATCTTTGTCTTTGCCATAGCAGCATTGTCTATGGTTGGGTGTTCTTTATATGAGGCAGATATTGATAACAGCAATGGTAGATATGTTACAGTTATTGGATCGGTTCCAGATTTCAATGAGGTTAATGTAGGGACTAAAGCTACAGGAGAAGATCCAGAGAAAGATGTTAAAGAGATTACTATGGCCATTTTTGACTTAAACAAGGCTGTAGTGGGTAGAGTTGTTAATGTAGAGGTTTCTGGAACAACGCCTGCATTTATTATTGATACCAAGCATACAGATTTGAATGGTAATTTGCAACCCATGATTCTTGTGGGCAGTGAAACAATTTATATTCAAAATAGCCAGGCAGCCCTTAAGGACTGTAATATTTATATGCTTGCAAACTGTTGGCATAATTTGCCAAAAGATGCAGAAGGGAAATGTACAATTACAAATGAGGATGATTTGTTGAATATGGATATTCCTGTTGCGGACATCAGAATTCCAGATACGGGAATGCCAATGTTTGGTCAGGCAGAAGAAACAGATGCAGATAAAATAGACTTGAGTGCAGACAGGCAAGGAAGTACCCAGATGAAGAACATTACAATGTTTAAACTCCTGTCTAAGATTACTGTGGCAATACAATTAAATGCAAACAATGTTATTGCTACTCCAAAATTTCAAATTACAGGTTGGCAAGCTTTTAACATTCCTTCAAAGGTAAGATTGGGTAAACCGGCAGAGGGTGCGGCAACTCCAGGATTTTCTCCAATAGCAACTTCATCAACCACAGAAACTCTAAATGGAGTAAGAAGCATATATCACTCGGCATCATTAGATAACCCTCCAAAGATTCAGTTCTCATTCTATATGCCTGAGCATAGGGTAAATCCAGATAAGAATATTACTTACCCAACAGGTATTACGGATAACGAGAAGCAAAGATATAAACCTCTTTTGTGCTCAAATGCATTATCCCCTGCATATGTTCATTTTGAAGGATATTATACAGACCATCAAGATGAAGTATATGAGGTGAGATACAATTTGTATCTTGGACAAGACAATACCAAGGATTTTTATATAAACAGAAACCAGCATCTTAACAATAAAGTTATTATCAGAGGAGCGTCAAAAGAGAAAGATGATACTCCAGATAATACAAGCGATGATAATATTTCTGTAGACCATAGGGTTGAGATTGAAAGTGAAGGTAACTATGCTGTAAAAGTTGAGCGTGATGCCTTATTGGATTCCCATTTTGAGGTAAGACCAATGGATATTTATATCTCTGGAGCCGGAAAGGTGGTGGTAACAGTTGTAGATGAATCAAGTACAGATGCAACAGATGGTAACAGGAGATGGCTTAGAATGGAAAAGGGCGGTAAAACAGGAAATGATTATATAGGAAGTACAGGTGTACGCAAATACTTTACAACAAATCTTGTTACAACTACTCTTGCAGAAGGTGGAAAAAGCATTGAGGTAGCCGGACGCGATAGCGATGTGCAGCATAGAATATGGCTTTATTTTGATGAAAATCCTAATGTGTTTGACAGGACAATAGAAAGTACAGATGCAAATTATGACAAATATAAAGAGCAGTACAGAGATATTACAGTAAGATTGGAATACTATAACAGCCAAGGTGTTTTACAGTCTGACCAG